>NZ_CP139985.1 GCF_034424525.1 Sphingobium yanoikuyae | reverse complement strand
AGGGGTGTGACTCCGGTGTCGAGAAATTGGACAAACACTAGTCGCAAAACGCGACTTTCTTGTCAAGTTACAGGACAGACCTGTGACTCCTAGGAGTCACACCCCTGTGACTCCTAGGAGTCACACCCCCCCCAACCAACACATTGAATTAATTAGATAAAAATTCTGCCCCTTCTAATAATCTAAAGGGGGTGCGAGCGCGGACCTAAGCGCTGGCGAAGCAACCCCTTTAGATAGGAACAAAAAGTGAACAACGAGTGCCGCTAGTCGCGGCACTCGTTAGGCGCATGGCGGACAGGAAACCGCATCCTCTCCACCTCGCACACGCTGTAAGGTCGCAATTGGCTATCAGGGGCGCAGGAGGCGATTTCCGGCCATAGAGCGCAGGCAGGCGCTTCGGGGGTAGGTTTATTGCCATCCAAGGGCTTGGCGGTGCCCTGACGGGCACCAGAGGGCATTCAGGGGTATCCGGCTTCGCGCTGGTGGCGAAGGGCAAGGACATAGACGGCATCATCGGCAAGATCATGCCGGTAGAGCGCGACATAGCCGCTCGACCCGAACCCGATCACCAGTTCACGCAGCGCCTCTTCCCCGTCGAATGGGCGGCCTATGTCTGGCGTGGTTTGAAGGGCGAGCAGGCGGGCGGCGATCACCTGACCGGCCCGCGCCGCCGCTTCCGGGTTCCTCCCCTCCAGAAACTCCCGGCAACGGACCATGCCGAGACGGGCGCGGGGCGTGACGATCAGACGTGGCACGGCGGGCATTCGCCTTCATCAGCGGTGCCCCAGCTATTGAGCCAGTCGGCCATTTCCTCGCCGGTCAGGTGCAGCCCGGTTTCCTGATATTCGGCCCATGAGGCGAGGGCTTCGGCCTTGAAGCTTTCGCGAGCTTCCTCGCGGTCCACATAAGCCCGGATCGCCTCGCACATGATCCAGTGGGCGGACCTGTCGCGGATCGCGGCGAGGTGCTGGACCCGGCCCTTGAGCGTGTCGTCAATTTTGAGAGAGGTAGCCATATCGCACCTTCGGGATTGAGGTATCACCTAGTGATACTACGATATGGGGGCAGATACCAGCCATGTCAGGGCTGTTGCTCATAGAGGGGCACCCACTTGCCTTTGCAGGTCTGGGCCTTGGCGTCCCATTTTGCGGTGCATCCGTATAGCTGGCGCTCGATTTTGGGTTCCTGCGCCCAGCGGTAGGCGAGGGCCGCGGCGAATATCAGGCCCAGCCCGATCATGGCGGCGTAGAGCCATCCCTTCAGGCGTTCCCAGCCTATGGCCTCGCTGACCCGCTGAAGCTGCGCAGCGGCGCGCAAGAGGTCGTTTAGCGCCTTTTCCGTCTGCTGCCCCGCTTCGGCGCGCTGGCGGGCGTCCTGCTCGATCTGGCGGGACAGGGCGGCGACCTGCTGGGCGACCCCTTCGGCCCCGGCCTTCCGCATGGCGTCGAGCAGGTCACGATAGTCCGTGTGGGGATCGGAGGGAGGGGGCGCGTCGAACTCGGCAGGGTCGAAGGGATCAGGCATCGGCGGGGCCTCCCTTGAAGGTCCAGCCCTCGAACGCCTTGCGGTCCTGATCGCGGCTGATGCGGTTCATCAGGTCATTGAGGCGGGATTCCCATGCGGGGTCTTTCATGGCGGCATCGAGGAGCAGGCCTCCGAGGATGATCTTGCGGCGCGCATCGGCCTTGCGGTTCAGGGTGGCAGCGCGGGCTTCCAATGCCTGCAACCGTGCCTTGGCCTGCTGGACCTTGCGACGTGCGCTTTCGATAGCCTCTGGCGTGGGAGCGGCCATGGTCAATCCTTTCGCTGCGCGATACTGATAGCACCGGACCCGACCGAGCGAAAGAGAGGAAGGGCGCACTTATGCAAACTTGCGTTTGCGTGCGTCAGGGGATACCCCTGAACCCCAGCGGGCTATCGCCCGCGCCATGCTCCCGCATGGCTAGTAAGGGCGCGGCGATGGCGAGTTTCCATCTGGCGGTGAAGACGATAGGCCGTTCCGCCGGTCGCAGTGCGACAGCGGCGGCGGCCTATCGTGCGGGCGTCGAAATCACGGACGAGCGCACCGGCCTCGTCCACGATTACACTCGCAAGCAGGGCGTTGAGCATAGCGCGCTTGTCGTGCCCACCGACGCCCCGGCATGGGCCAACGACCGGGCCGCGCTCTGGAACGCCGCCGAGCAAGCCGAGACGCGCAAGAACTCCACCGTAGCCCGCGAATATGAAATCGCGCTTCCGGCCGAGTTGTCGGCCGAGGCGCGGCGCGAGCTTGCGCTGGGCCTCGCGCGGGAGATCAGCGAGCGGCATGGGGTGGCGGTGGACGTGGCGATCCACGCACCAGGTCGCGAGGGCGACCAGCGCAACCATCATGCCCATCTGCTGACGACGACGCGGCGGATCGGCCCGGAAGGGCTGGGCGAGAAGACCCGCGAACTGGACCAGAAGACGAGCGGGGAGGTCGAGCGGTGGCGGGGCCGGTGGGCCGAGATGCAGAATGTCGCCCTTGAGCGCGCCGGTAGCGTCGAGCGGGTGGACCATCGCAGCCACCAGCGGCAAGGGATCGAGCAGGAGGCGACCGTGCATATGGGGCCGAGCGCGACGGCGATGGAGCGCCGCGCCGAGCATCAGGCGATGCGGGAGGGGCGGGCCTATGAGCCGGTGACGATGGTGGGCCAGCATAACGCCGGCGTCATCGAGCGGCGGGGCCTGCGCCAGTATATCGAACGGGGGACCGAGTGGCTACGTGATGCGGGGCAGCGCATATCGGGCAGGCTGCATGCGTTCGCGGCGACTTTGAGCGGCGCGGTCGATCGCGATCGGCGCGATGCCGCCGAGGCGCAGCGTCAGGAGCAGCTTGCCGCCGAGCGCGCGCGTGAGCAGGCACAGGAGCGCCAGCAGGCGCAGGAACGGGAGAAGGTGGCGGATAAGTTCAGGACTATAGCCGGGAAGCGCGAGGCGGGCGCCCACGGCTATGGCGACCATAACAGCGACTGGAAGGCGACCCCGGAGGCGCTCCGCAAGGCGGTGGACGCCTATAACGGTGCGAACCAGCACACCAAGGATCTCTACATCGAGCAGATCCAGCGCGAACCCCAAATGGCGCGGGCGGTGGGGCAGTTGCTCCACGAGCGCGAGCTGGTCCTGCAACGGGATCGCGGCATGAGCCTATGAGGGTGACGGAAAACCCTGAAACCGGGGTTTTCGTGCGGACTTCCAATGCGTCAGGGTTTTTCGTGCAGCCAGATCGCGGCGGCGGCGCGGTCGTGACCGGGGCGGTCAGCCATGCGCGGATTCATGTGATTGCCGTCAGGCGGGGTAATATCTGACGATTGCAGATGTCCGGCATCGCGTGCAATTAATCCCTTATGGATCACTTTCGAGACGAATATCGAGCGTGGCTCAATGCCGCTCTGGCCGAGGACCTCCCCAGCGATGTGGAGGCTTTCGCCTTCAACCTGTTTGAAAAAACATCGGATAATTCCCGATACGGCATAGAGCTTATTGGCGCGTCGGAATTTGATCCAAGTGATCCCGATTGGCCTTGTTCCGAGATTTGGGAGCCGTCCAAGGGCAGAGCATCAGAGATTCCACTATCGTTCTGCAACGGGAGTTGGGAGGAATGCCTGTCTCAAATGACTGATCTTATTTCAGCATTTTTGCACGAGCCTTCCCCGTTATCGCAAAAGCTCAACTCCGTCAGGGGAATTGGCATTGGCTTTGTCGATGGTGATCTTCGGTTGCTCAAATCCTGAAAGCATCTTTCACCCGGTGATGCCGAAAATCAGGTGAAAAGCGACGGGGGCTATAGGATCAGCGCCCTTCATCCCTTGCGCGGACGATGGCGCTAAATTCGGAAATCGCCTGCTGCACGTTGCCGTCATCGCACACGTTGAGCGAGCGGTGGACTGAAACGGCCTGATCGGTCCGCATTTCCAGCCAAGCAATCCGGGCTGTGTTCGGCGAGGGACGAGCCTGCTCTAGCGCGACCTGCTCACTATATCCCGCGATCACATCGTTGATGGCCTCCAGCGCGACCTCGTAAGCAATGGCCTGTTGTTGTGACCATAAAGGGCCGGTTGGAGCATCCATCGTTTATTCCTCGCCGCTAGGGCTGTCGCCCTGGCGGCTGAACAGACGCGACCAGAATCCGCGCTGGGGAGTAGGTTGAGGGTGCGCGCGCTGATCGGTCAGGGCAAGTCGTTGTGCTTGTTCCCGCCAAGCGTTCCGTTCTTCGCGCAGTTCTGCAACTTGCTCCCGCAACAGCCTGTTTTCAGCCTGTAAACCGGGGGTGTCACTGCTTGTTAATCCGTCCTGTAAAGGTTGCTGCACCTCGTTTACAGGTGGCCACACGCGGAACAACTCGACAGGCTCAATGCGCCATTCGCCGTTATCGGATTTTTCGGCGGAAACCCTGCCTGTCTTGATCGCCTTCATAAGCGTTTGGCGGGTGACACCGACCTTTTCTGATGCTTCTCTTAGGGTGATACCCATGATGTCACTCGCTGTTAAATTGGCTTGTATAGTATCTATATATTGGTTGCATCATCAGGGGGAGATGCATCGGGTGCGCGGAGCTTGTTTCCTAGGCCGGTGACAAGCTGGGAAAGTTCATCCTGCATCGCCGGATCGGGTTCAGGTTCATCCAGAGCGGGCAAGGCCGGTTCCATGCCATCGAAAAAGGGCTGGGATGGAGGTGGAAGTCCATCGCCTGCGGGCAACTGCTGTTCGCCGGGAAACAGGCGGGGCAGCTTCCGCAAGGGTTCCTGTTGCCCTAGCTCGCTCCGGTCTGGTTGTTCGTCCTCGGCAAGGATCACAGTTGCGCTAAACAGCGAGTAGCGCAGGCTTTCGCGGGGACCATGCCACGCCACCCGATCATTGATGACATAGGCGTTCACCGTGCCTCGGTCCCCGATCTGGCGGACTTCAATCCAGCGTCCTTCCACGAGGTCTTGAATCGCCCGCACGATGGTGCGCCGGTTGCAGCCCATGAGCTTCGCTAGGACGGACTGGGATGCCACTACCGCGTTGTGCTGGCCGATCCGTGCAACGAGGATGTGTAGCAGTGCAGATGCGCGCGGGCTTTTCACCGACATGCGCGCCCATGCTTCGTGGGTTGCCCGATCAGTTTGAACCCATGTCCCTGTCGGAGAAGGGGGGGCGGGCAAGGTGCGCGTATCTGTCAC
>NZ_CP139984.1 GCF_034424525.1 Sphingobium yanoikuyae | reverse complement strand
ATGATCGGGTTCGCCTGGAACCGCCGCGCCAAGCCGCGGACGGGCGGGCCGCTAGCCTAGCGGCAGGGCAGGTGACGCCCCTCTCTAAAGCGTTGCTGCCAACCCTGACCGTGCATCGCACCGTCTCACGCGCCTTGGCTCGCAATGTAACGGGAGGGCGGCGGGGAAAGCGCCGCCCTCGGGCCATTTACGCGGCCATCTTGTCGCAAGCGTCGGCGCACTTGCGACACGCGGCGACGCAATCCTCCATGCCGTCCAGCCCTTCGCAGCTCGACGCGCACGCCCGGCAAATCTCGGCGCACTCGCGGCAGATATGCCGGTGGTGCTCGGACTTGCGCGCCATGAAGTCGATCGCGACACTGCAAATCTGAGCACAGTCCAGCATCAGCTTCATGTGCTGCGGCTCGGCGTGTCGCCCGCCCGCCTCCAGGCAGTGATTCATCGCCATGTGAAGGCAGGTGATGTGGCATTCATGGCAGGCGTCCATGCACGCCTTCATCTCGGGATCGATCTGATGCATTGTCTTTCCTTCCATATGCGCCCCCCTCCCCTTGTATATACGCGGTTCTTGGCGCTTTCCCTCGCCGCGGTTTGGACTTCACCGTCCTTACGGCTCGGACCATCGTCCAAGGTCAACCCTTTTCTTGCGCACAACGGAGAGTAACATGTTGAACTCCGACCGCAAGATCGTCCAGGATGCACCAACATGCGAGCCGAGGACGTCACCGACACGCTGGACCTCGCCCTGGCGGCTTCTGGTTGCGACAGCGCCACGGTGCTGCACAAACCCCGGCTACTCAGCGATAATGGTCCCAGCTACATCGCGGGTGAGCTGGCGGAATACATCGAGGCCCGGAAGATGAGCCATGTCCGCGGCGCCCCGTGTCATCCCCAAACCCAGGGCAAGATCGAGCGCTGGCACCAGACCCTGAAAAACCGCATCTTGCTGGAAAACTACTTCCTGCCCGGCGACCTCGAAGCCCACATCGAGGCCTTCGTCGAGCACTACAATCACCAGCGATACCACGAGAGCCTGGCCAACGTGACGCCTGCCGACGCCTACTTCGGCAGGGCTCCGGCAATCATCAAACTGCGCGAAAGGATCAAGCGACAGACCATCGAACATCGGCGCTTGCAGCACCGCAAGTTCGCCGCCTAAGATCAACCCCCTGACGAGGTCCGCACTCCGCTAATCTACGCCGCGAGTTGTGCCGAATGTTCTGACGACGGACAGCCGCCTACAGCTAGCCGCTAGGGCTATCGCCCTGGCGGCGCTCAGAGCTTGGCGCGACCGACGAAGCCGGTCCAAGTCTGGAGAATGGTTGGCGCGTCTAGGGGGATGCCCTTGGACTTGCACCACGCCCTGAAATCGTCGGCCATCAGATCGCGGTCGCGGCCCGATGGGTTGGGAACGTCCGCCCATGGGCCGGGCGCGTATTTGATCGAACCTGATGCGGGGAAAGCGAGGGGCGGCGCGTCCGCTGTCCCGTCGCGCCGCGCCTTGCGACCGACCTTCGGGCGGTCGAGTTCGCGGCGGGCCTGTTGCTTGCCTTCCATGGGCTTCTCCGTCCAAGCAATCGTGACGCTGGCCACAGTACGGCCGATCTTGCGAGGCGTCGCGGTCAGCGTCAGGCGCGAGGTCTGGTTGATCTCGGCAATCGCTGGCTGGAGAACGCGCTGGTTCAGGTTTGAGAACCGACCCAGCTTTCCATCCTGCACCCCCAGCAGCGCCCGCAGTTCGGCCACGGTGAAGGTCTTGCTGGCGACGTGCTCGAGGTTCACGAGGCTGGCAACATGCTGGAACAGCAAGATCGAATATTTCGAGGAGAGGGCAAAGACCGTCTGACGGTCGAGGATTGCCCAATGGCATGACTTCTCCGCCATCTCGCGGAAGGCGCCGCCGAACCACCAAGCCACCAGCAGGTCGCCGCTAACCTCATGGCGGTAATCCAGCTTGGCGCGATCCAGAAACCCGCCGATGATTTCGCATTGCGCCTCGGTGTCGTCGAAGACGATCACGGCTCCCGCCAGTTCGATGAAGAGCCTGCGGAGGGTGGCGCGGGTGTGGTTCCGCATCCCGTCGATTTTCTTGATGTCGGCCAAGCGCAATTCGTGGCGCACATCCTCGGCCATGCGCCCGCCTGCCTTCCCGATCAGCAGGTGCATCAGCTTGAGGGCTTCGGCTCCCGGCGGGTTCTCGATGTAGACCCCCCGCGCCACCTCTGCGGGCAGGACCGTCTTGGTCTCGTCAAAGGCGCGGTCAGCCGCAACTTGCGTGGTTTTGCTCATGGCAACATGGTTGGGCAATTAAATGTTGCCCGTCAATGAGCAGATAAGCCCCCATATGTTGCCTTTCAGTCCCCATTTGTTACTTTTCAGTCCCCATATGTTGCCGATAGCGCTGCAAGCCATTGAGATTGCAGGCCATTTTTCGCCTGAACTATAAGAACTATATGAACAAGAAGGGCGCTGCGCGCTTTTTGGTGATTTTGAGGGGGGGAAGAGGGCCAAAAATGGACACGCCTGAGGGCAAAAATGGACACGCCTGAGGGTCGCGGGTTCGAGGTCGGTTCATCCCTTCAGCGTCATTCAGAGCCGCGAGGGAGAGCTATTGGCTTGGCGGGGGGGGTGAGAGGGGCGAGGAAGCGCCTCAGAGCCACCAGAACGCCTCAGGATGGCTCAGAGCACCCAATCAGGCTCAGCGTGGCCTGACGGCCACCAGAAGCGCCCAGAGCGGCCCTAGGAGGCTTGAAGACGGACCCACTCGCCTTTGCAGGTCTGAGTTTTCTGATCCCATGCCGCCGTGCAGCCATAAAGCTCGCGTTCGACCTTGGGAGACTTGGCGAACCAGTAGCCGAAGCTGCCGACGAGGACGAAGGAGGCAGCAGCGAGCCAGACCATGAGGAGCTTGCGCTCTCCGATCTGTTCGAGGCGCACCGACTGGTCATAGGCGGCGCGGGCGCGTTGGTGGAGCAGGTCAGAGGCATTCGCCAGGGCGGCGATAGTGTTCTGGACGCTGGCCATCTCGGCTTTGACCCCATCGGCCCCAGCGCGGCGCATGGCATCGAGCAGCAGGCGGTAATCTTGGCCGGGATCGACCGAGGGCGGATCATCGAACTCGGCGGGATCGAAGTCAGTCATCGGTCAGGCTCCACCCCTCGAAGGCTTTGCGATCTACGTCACGCGAGATGCGGGCGAACAGGTCATCGAAGCTGGCGGGCCAGTTGCCGGATCTGGCGGCATCGAGGACGAGCGCGCCGAGGATGATCTTGCGGCGGGCTTCGAGCTTGCGGCGTTCGGTAGAGGCTCGGGCTTCGAGAGCCTGCAATCGTGCCTTGGCCTGCGCGACTTTCTTGCGGGCTTTTTCGATGCTGTCAGGTGATGGGGCGGGCATGGCAGTCCTTCGCTTTTGGAGGGAGCCTAGCGCCAAACACGACCGAACGAAAGTGAGGGAAGTGCCCACTTATGCAAACTTGCGTTTGCGTGGGTGAGGGGATACCCCTCAACCCCAGCAGGCTATCGCCTGCGCCATGCTGCCGCATGGCAAGTGACGGAGACGCACGCTGGCAAGCTATCACCTCTCCGTGAAGACGGTCAGCCGGTCCGCCGGTCGCAGCGCGACCGCGGCGGCGGCTTACCGTGCGGCTGTCGAAATCGCGGACGAGCGGACCGGCCTCGTCCACGATTACAGCCGCAAGAGCGGGGTCGAGCACCGCGAAATCGTCCTGCCGAACGGCGCGCCAGAGTGGGCCGCCGACCGGGCGGCCCTCTGGAACGCAGCCGAGCAGGCCGAGACGCGGAAGAACTCGACCGTGGCCCGCGAATACGAGATCGCGCTGCCTGCCGAGCTGCCGGCACAAGAGCGCCGCGAGCTCGCCATGGCGTTCGCCCGCGAGATCAGCGAACGGCATGGGGTCGCGGTCGATGTGGCGATCCACGCCCCGGGCCGCGAAGGCGACCAGCGGAACCATCACGCGCACCTGCTGACAACCACGCGCCGCCTTGGCCCCGAGGGGCTAGGGGAGAAGACCCGCGAACTGGACCAGCGGCAGAGCGGTGAGGTCGATCGCTGGCGCGAGCGGTGGGCCGAGTTGCAGAATCGAGCGCTTGAGCGGGCAGGCATCACCGAGCGCGTCGATCATCGGTCGATGAAGGAACGCGGGCAGGAGCCGGTGCCGGAACTGACGCGGGAGCAATACCAGATCGAGCGGCAGGCGAAGGCGAAAGCCGAGCGCACCGGCGAGCCTTACGAGCCGGTCACAGAAGCGGGGAAGCAGCGGCAGGCCGTCGAGGAACGCCGCGGCCTGACCGCCTACATCGAGCGCGGGCAGGAATGGCTCAAGAACGCCAGCCAGAAGGTCGCCCAGCTAGGGAAGACCATGGCCGAGGCGATGACCAAGACGCTCGCCCGCGACATGGCCGAGAAGGCTCAGAGAGAGCGGGAAGAGCGCGAACGCAGAGAGCGCGAGGAGAAGGAACGCGAGCGCGAATGGAAGCGCGAGCGGTGGCGCGACCGTGACAGAGGCATGGAACGCTAGCTGTTCGGGCTCGCATTCCTGGTTGTCTATCGGGAGGTATTCGAGACGATCCTTTTCTACGCCGCGCTCTCGACACAGGGGAACACCGCGATGCTGCTGGCCGGGGCCGGCGCAGCGATCAGCCTTCTCGCCGTCATCGCCTGGGCAATGCTCCGCTACAGCCGGACGCTGCCGATTACGCAGTTCTTCCGCTACAGCTCATGGCTGATGGCCGCTCTGACGGTCGTGCTGGCCGGTAAGGGAGTCGCTGCTCTCCAAGAGGCGGGGATCATCGACATAGCGCCGCTCGCCAGCGTGCCACGTATCTCGATGTTGGGCCTGTTCCCGACATTTCAGTCGGTGCTGGCACAACTCCTGATGCTTGCCGCGATC
>NZ_CP139983.1 GCF_034424525.1 Sphingobium yanoikuyae | reverse complement strand
GCTGCCCCGGATATAGGGCAGCTGGTCTTAATCCACCGATATTCGATGGATTCAGATCAGGTAGACAATCCTAAAATAGTTGCGCCCCCGACCCAAGGGAGGTCGAGGGCGCTTCTTAGCAGTGTCGGCCGCTAAGAATTTTCAATTTCGCTAAATTTAAAAGCGCAGCTTTCCCGTCACGAAGAACGAACGGCCCATCACGTCGTAGACGTTCGGATAGGTGTTCGACTGTTCGCCGTTACCCGCGTTCTGAGCCGAAGCCGACAGCGGAGGCTTCTTGTCGAAGGCATTGTTGACGCCGCCGGTCAGAGTGAAGTTGTCGCTGGCTTCGAACGAGGTCGCGAAGTCGAAATAATTCTGCGCCTTCGCCTTTTCCAGGAAGAAGGTCACATCATCATTGTCGTCACGTACCGAACCCAGATAGCGCCAGGCCGTCGAAAAGGTGAAGGCACCGTTCATGTAGGTCGCACGCGCAGCGTGCTTCCACTTCGGCGTCGGCTGACCGCAGCTATTGCCGAAGCGGCCGGCGCATTCGTTGACCAGCGGCACGCCGACGATTGGCGTGAAGTCATACTTCAGCAGACGCGAACCATTGAAGCTCAGGGCGATCTTGCTATCGGCACCGATCGAGAAGCTGTAGGCGACGCCGATATCGATACCGTTGGTCTTCAGGCCACCCGAATTCAGGTTCGTATCGACAATGCGATCGACTTGACCTTGGTCATTGCGGCTGAAGGCGTCGCAATATTGGCTCAGACCCTGGACATAGCATGCCTGGAACAGGTTGCTCTGACCCAGACGCGAGATGTAACCGTCGATCTTGATGTTGTAATAATCGACGGTCGCCGAGAAGCCGGGCAGTGCGCGCGGCGTCAATACGCCACCCACGGTCCAAGTCGTCGACTTTTCTTCACGCAGATTGGCATTGCCCAGAACGGTTGTCGGCGGGTTGACCAGATCCGAATCGGTCAGGTTAGAGCTGCCCAGCTGCGAAGCCGGAACACCGCCTGCGATACAGGCCGCGCCCAGTGCGCTTCCGGCAACCGCTGCTGCCGCTGTACCGCAAGGATCTTCCGCACCGTCGAAGCTGACGGTCTGACCCAGATACAGTTCGTAGACGCTGGGACCACGAATGGCCTTCTGGTACTGACCGCGGAAACCGATGCCCTGAACGGGCTCATACAAGCCACCAGCCGACCAAGTGAAGACGTTGCCGACAGCATTCGAATATTTCGAATAACGGGCAGCGCCGTTCAGTTCCAGACGATTGGCGAACGGCTGATCGGCGAGTAGCGGAACGTTCACTTCGCCGAAGAACTCGGTCACGCTGTAATCACCTTGGGTCGCAGCGCCGGGATTGAAGCCCGCCACGTTGCCCGATGCCAAATTCTGGTCGGGATCGGTCTTGCCAGCTTCCTTGCGCCATTCAGCACCCAGAGCGACACCGACGCCGCCGGCGCCCAGATCGAACAGATTGCTGTTCGTGAAGGCGATGCTGGCGACCTGCGTGGTATATTCCTCGATGTTAGTCGCACCAAGGGCTAGATAGTTTGCAGCGTCGGCGCTCAGGTTGCCCAAGCCGAACAGATTTGCCGGAACGCAAGATGCCACGCCGTTGGCGCAAACCAGATTGCCGCCGCCTGCGACGCCTGCAAACGGATTGCCGCTGATTTCGCCGGTCGTCGGATTCTGGAACGCCGTCGTTACCGAACCCAGGAAGTTGGCAAGATTGACGTTGCCGGTCTGGCGCTGGGTATTCTTGGTACGGGCGTACATATAGTAGCCGTCATAGCTCCAGTCGCCGCCGATATCGCCCTTCATACCGCTAACGATGCGGAAGGCATTACGTTCGTCGACCTGCGTGCGCGGACCGATGCCCGCCGTACGAAAGCCGTAGTTAGAGGTGGTGATGTAACCATCGCCATCCGTGTCGAGCGCACGGAAGGTTGCCTGAGTCGAAGGCGCGAAGAAAGGCGAATTGACATGCAGACGAATGGGGCCAAGGCCGCTCGCATCAAGACCCGTACCAATGGGGGTGCTGTTGCTGATCGGCGTCGGCGCGAGTTCGCCGGTCACGCGATTGTTGACGAATGTGCCGTGCAGATAGGGCTGGAAAGCGTCCGAAATCTCGTAACGCGCCATCGTCGAGATGATGAAGCGCTTCTGTGGAACCTGCAGGAAGTTCACCGGTGCATAATTATAGGCATCAGTTGCCGAATTATATGGGGTGATCGAACCGTCCGAACCGAAATCGACCACGCCGCCGCCATTGGGAAGCGTCACGCGACCCTGTGGCACGGAACCCGAACCACCGAAGAAGGCAGTGCCGTCCCGATTGTCGACCAGTGCGTTACGAGCAAAGCCACGCTCGGAGGCGTAGACCGACTTGCGGTCATAATAGCCGATATGGGTGACGATGTTACCCCGGCCATCGGCGAAGTTCGCGCCGATCGTGCCGTTCACGTCCCAATATTGGCCATCGCCCTTGTCGGTCAGGCCATAGGTCGAGTTCAGCTCGATTCCTTCGAAGTCCTGCTTCAGGACAAAGTTCACTACGCCGGCGATGGCATCCGAACCGTAAACGGCCGAACGACCGCCGGTCACGACGTCAACGCGCTCGATCAGCGCCGAAGGAATGGTATTGAGATCGACAACCTGATTGGTGTCGTAAGACATATAGCGACGACCATCGACGAGAACCAGCGTACGCTGGGTGCCGAGGTTACGCAGGTTCACCGTGGCGACACCGCCGCCCGGATTGTTATCCGCACCACTGGTCGAACCCGTGACCTGGGGCATGCTATTCAGGACGTTTTCCACGTTGGTCTGTCCGCGAAGAGTGAACTCTTCCGAACGCACAACCGAAATCGGACTCGCCTGCTCAACCTCTGGTCGAGCAATGCGCGAACCTGTCACGACAATCGTATCATTCGCTTCGGCATCCGCTGTTTGCGGAACCTCTTGGGCGATCGCTGCGGTCGCAATCAGCGTTGCGCCAGCTGCAACACCAGCTCGCAAAATCGCTAATCTGGAAAACACTTTCATAACATGTAGCCCTGTTCAGTGGCAGATCACTGCCGTCCCTTGCTCATCTCAAAGAAGCTTTCTCTCAGATGAATGGCAAATAACCTGAGCGGGCAACGGGGCCATGTAAAGCAGCCCGGTAAGCGGAAGCGTGTTTTTAGCACCCATGTGTCACATTTGCAACATAGTGAAATTATGCGCAATTTTGCCTAATAGGCACTCTTGATATTCATTTGAAATTTTCGAGCTACCTATGCAAAGCGAGCGCAATAAAATTCTATTCACCACAAAAACTAAGTTGGAAAACAAGTCTGACCAATTGAAATTCGATCTTCATATAATCATCGCAAAAGAAATATCCAAATGGGGCAAAACGCAGGGGGAATGCGCCGCAATAATTGGGATTGGCAGGCCAAGATTGAATGATCTAACACGAGGCAGATTAAATAAATTTTCTTTAGATACTCTAGTAGATATCGCGGAAAAAATTGGTATTCGCGTTGAAATGATAGTGGCTTAGTTTAAATCTAACGCTTTAAATGTTATTAACTTCAATATTACAGCGCACCGGCTTTTTCGCCTTGTCCGCCTGCTCACGGCATTTCTGCACCGTCTCGCGGTTGGCGTCCGACAGCGGCGAGGCCGCGACGATCAGCCCCCAGCTCTCCGGCGCGGTCGATTGCATCAACCGCTGTCCCGCCTCCCACGGTCCCGGCTCATTAAGGACACGGGTCGCCATGCGCTCGGGCCAGCGCCAGCTATCGGGCGTCCACCGCGCGATCGGGCCGGCAAGCAGGGCGTAGAGGAACAGCCCCAGCACCACGCCACCAATGCCGGCGATATACAGCCAGCGATTTTGCTCGTCGCCGCGCCGCGCCGATGCGAGCCGGTTGCCGATCTCGCGTGCGGCCTGGTCCAACCCCGCGCGCGCCTCGGCGACAAGCCGCGCGTCCTCGCGGCGTGCCCCGATCGCCGCCGTCGCGATCTGGCTCGCCATTGAGTCCGGCGTCATCGACAGCAGCGGACTTTTGGCAATGGGGTCGATCCGCTGGGCAAGCGCCACCAATATCTTTTCGGTGCGTTCAAGCGTCGGCCCATAGTCGGGAATCTCGATGGACTCTCGCGCAGCGGTCAGCCCCTCGACAGCAGCGCGCAGCAACGACACTTCGCGCGTGAGCTGCCCGAACGCCCGCGCCGCGTCGTCTTCGCTCTCCCGACCATCCTCATCCATAGTGCGTTTCTCCTTATCGGCTCATGCCCCGGTCACGGCCTATGCCAAGCTCCTGCGTCAACTGGCGGCCCAGCTCGCCGCCGCCCATCTGCCGCCCGCGTTCCATGCCGATCTCAAGTCCAAGATCGCGGGTGCGGTCGCGCAGCACCGATTCCATCTGCGGATCACGCTCAAGGCTCTTCGCCATGCCGGCCATCTCCTTGCCGATCTTCTCGCGGCCCGTCATGTCACCGGCGCGATACAGTTCATCCCGCTGGGCATTGAGTCCCTGCCAGCGTTCCACGAACCGATCGGCGCGCAAGTTCGGATCAGCCCGCACGCGGGCCTCCTGCGCCATTGCCTCGATCATCGGGCCGCTGCGTCCCGCCGCCGCCTCGCGCAACAAGGCCGGATCGCGCTGCATCGCCGATGCCATATCGCGCGAGGCCCCCGCCCTGATCTGATCCAGCGCCTGCCCCGCGCGCTCGAGCGCGACTTTCTGATGCTCAAGCACCGGCCCGCCCGATGCGCGCGCCTGCAACACCGTCTCGGCCGATCGCGAGGCCCGCTCGACCGCGCGCCGGAAGTCGCGATCCTGCTCGGCCCGCACGGGAGAGTCCTTTGCCGGCATCGGCGCCGACGAGCGCATCGGGAGTTTCAACCCATCGAACATGCCCCGCTTGGGGGCCGGTTTTTCCTTTGCGCCCTGCGCTGGTCCGGCCGCCTTCTCCGGCTCAATCGGCAACCTCAAGCCGTCGAACATACTGCGCCGCGGTTGCCGCTCGGCCGCGGCCTTCCCCTCGCCAGCGCCGCGGTCACCGCCAATATCGCGCGTGCGCGAATCCTCGCCCATCTGGCGTGAGGTTCCCGCGCGGGGCGCGAGGATCTCCACGCCCTTGCGCTCGGGCGCATCCGGCAAGCAGATCTCGCCCGACAGCCCGCGACGGTCGGCGAAAGCACGAATATCCTGCGCCGTATCGCGGGAATAATCCGACGCCATATCCTTCGCCCGCTCCCGCCCCAGCGTGCGGACAAGCCGGGACACGTCAGCGAAGTCGTCGCAGCCGTAATGGAGCTGCACCCCGTCCCGGTGTCGCGACAGCGCCACATAGGCCGAATGGCGGTCCATGCCGGGGGTCGCCAGTACATGCCCCTGATCGACCGTCACACCCTGCGATTTATGGATGGTGGCGGCATAGCCATGATCGACATGGACATAATCCTTGAGGTCGAACGCCACCTGTCGGCCATCGTCAAGGCGAACGGCCATGCTGTCGGGCGACACGCGCTCGACCTTCCCCAGCGTGCCATTCTTCACGCCCATGCCGCGCTCGTTCTTCAGGAACATGATGCGGTCGCCGCTGGCGAACTCGCGCGCGCCGCGCGCGGCCGACACCGCCACGTCCTGCCCCAGCTCGCCGGCGTCGCGCAGCCGATCGCGCGCGGCCAGGTTGAGGTCGCGCACCTCGGCATTGGTGTGGGTGAGGATGATCCGCGTCTTGTCGGGATCGGCAAGCCGCTGCGCGTCCCATGTGTCGATCAGCTCGGCGCGGGCCGCCTCGCGCGTCTCGGCCGCGTGGACCATGCCTTGGCTGGAATAGGCATGGATCGCCTCGCCGGTCCTGCCCGTCGCCAGCGCCCGCGTGGCATCCTTCTGCCAGTCCTCATGCTGCCGGCGAACCTCGTTGATCTCGGCCGCGCCGTGGCGCTCGGCAAGGGACCGGAACGCCGCGCCGGCCTCGATCGCCTGCAACTGCTCCGCGTCGCCGACTAGAACGACCTTCGCTCCCGCACTCTCGGCCTCGGACAATACGCGCTCCATCTGGCGCGTGCCGATCATGCCGGCCTCGTCGATCACCAGCACGTCGCGCGGCCCCAGCAGCTCACGACCCTGGCCCCACTGATATTCCATGCTCGCGATCGTGCGCGACGCGATGCCGGAGCCGCCCTCCAAGCCCTCGGCCGCGATGCCGGACAGGGCCGCACCGCGCACCTGATAGCCGGCGCGCTCCCATTCGTCGCGCGCCACGCCCAACATGGTCGATTTGCCGGTGCCGGCATAGCCGACGACGATTGCCAGGTCGTTCTTGCCGGTGATATGCGCCAGCGCTTCCTGCTGCTGGCTCCCCAGCGACAGAGCACCACTTCCGGCGGCGCGACTGGCGTAGGTCGTGTCCGCCGGGAGACCATGCCCGCCCCGATCGGCAAGCCGATCGCCGGCCTGGCTTAACCGCTGCTCCGTCTCGATCATGTCGCGGGAGGTAAAGCGATCCTCGCCGCGCCCGTCCTTCCCCAGCGCCACCAGCTCGGGCGAGATCCGCACTGCGCGCATCACCTGGTCGAACTGATCCTTGCCGTCGCTGTGCCGGAACGCGAACTGCGCCAGGTCGCGCCGCGTGAACGTCGCCTGTTGGCGCGTGATCGCATCGAGCGCGATGTACGGATTGGCAATGATCTTCTCGCCATTCTCGCGCGCGATCCGGGCATGATCCTCGACCCGCTCGGCCTCAAGCCCCTGTTCGGGCATCCGCGACGCCGCCGGCCCGATCTTGTGTTGCGGCTCAAGGTCGATCCCTTGGCGCTCCAACGTGCGGTGATCTATGCGAGCGTCAATATCCAGCTCGGCCAGGCGCTCGTTGACGTGATCGGCCCACGCCTCGCGCCATTCCTGCAAGAGCGCCGTGCTGTTCCACTCGCGCACCTTCTGCCCGAAACCCTCCGGCCCTACCTCGCGCATCGACAGCATGACATGCGCGTGCGGCTTGGGTTGCCCGTCCTTCCCCATGTCCCAATGCACATTGAGGTCGGCCACCATGCCGCGTTCGACGAACTGCTTTTCGACGAAATCGCGCGCGAGCTGGACACCCTGTTGCTGGTTCAGCTCGCGCGGAATCGAGAACTCGACTTCGCGGGCAAGCTGCGCATCCTTCCGCTTCTCTCCGGCCTCGACCTCATTCCACAGCGTCGTGCGATCGCTTAAACGCTCCGGCGCACCTTCGGGCAACATGATCTCCGAATGGACGACGCCGGCCTTGTTCGAGAAATCATGGTCGCGCCCGAGCCGGTCATCGTGCAGCCGCTCCGCCGCACGATAGGCAGCACTCGCAACGGCGCTCGATCCGTTGGCGCGGCTGATGACCTTGGCCGAGAAATGGTAGATCGCCATGACGACCGCTATACTGCCTTTCTAAGCGCACGTCGGCAACGACGTATAAGCGCGCACTCACTCTCTCTGCCGTTCGCGTGATTGACTTCGCCGCATTTCTCATTCGGAACCGCTGTCCTGCATCCGCGATCGTGCTACGCTGCCGCTCCCGATCATGGAGCGCGAGGGAGAGAATATGCGCAAGGTCCGCGACTATGACTCCGAGTTGAAGGCGCTGGGCGACAAGGCCCGCGCGCTCAAGGCGAAGAAGGTCCAGCAACTAGGCGAGCTGGTCACGTCCACCGGCGCCGATGCGCTCGATCTCGATCTGCTGGCCGGCGCGCTACTTGCCGCCGTGGAATCGGCTGATGCGAACGAAAAGGAGGCGTGGCGCGCGAAGGGTGCCGCCTTCTTTCAGGGACGCGGGCGTAAGACTGGCCGACGCGCTGGCGGCGACGGTGAACGCACAAAGCAAACTGGCGCAGGCGAGAAACAGGCTTGAAGCCGCCGCGCGCCGCACTGATACGAGAGGATGGGTCGTGGCCCGACGCGAGCGCACGCGCCATCTCATAGAGCTGGGTGGCCTCATCCAGAAAGCCGGCCTGGTCGAGCTGGCCGACGACGATCGCGCCACCCTCTACGGCGCGATGCTGGATCTTGCCGCGCGCGCGCAGGGCGACGATGCCGACAATGTCCTGGCTCTCTGGAAGCGACGCGGCAAACGCGCGTTCGACGCGGAAGCGGAAGGGAGTAACACACCATGAACAGGCTCGATGTCGAGGCGATCCGCGCCCAGGTCCGCGCGCTCGATTTCGTGCGCGGCACGCCCGCCGAAGTCGCCATGTGGCGCGAGGATGCTGCAGAGGCCAGCGCCAATCTCGCGATCGAAGGCATGGCGCTGACAGAGGATGACGCCGCACTGTTCGACATGCTGCGCGAGGAAGCCGTGCCTCCCCCCCTTGCTACCGCGATCATCCTCAAGCTGCTCGGCCATCCCGACGCCGACCCGGCGCTGGCTGTCACGCCGATCGGGATGGCCTGACATGGAATGGTTCCGCCAGCTCGGCCGCGCGATCCGCAACCTCGCCCGCATCGCGCGCGAGCAACCGATATGGGCGATCACGGCCCTCGTCACCAGCCCGGTTGCTCTGATCCGTCATCTGTTCCGTGTCGCCATCCTCGGCCTGATCGTCGGCATCGTCCTGGCCGCCGGTATGCAATATGTCCTGCATTCGCTGCTCGGCCTGGCCCGTGATTCCCATCTCTACCAGACCGTGATGATGCTGACCTTCCTCGTCATCATCCTCGTGCCCCTGCGCGCCCTCTTCCAGCCCCTGATCCTGCGCTATGGCGGACCCGACAGCGATGCCACCCACGGCTCCGCCCGCTTCGCCTCGGATCGCGAGACAAAGCCCCTCGCCCAAAATGGCGACGGCCTGTTGATCGGCCGCGACCGCAAGACCGGCAAGCCGCTGCGCTATGCCGGCCCCGCCCATCTGCTGACGATCGCGCCGACGCGCACCGGCAAGGGTGTGGGCACGATCATTCCCAACCTGATCGACTATCCCGGCCCGGTCGTCTGCATCGACCCCAAGGGCGAGAATGCCCGCATCACCGCCCGCCAGCGCGGAAGGTTCGGCCCGGTCCATGTTCTCGATCCATTTGGCGTCACCGGCATTCCCTCGGCCGCGTTCAACCCGCTCGACCGGATCGACCCCGCCGGCCTCGATCTCGCCGACGACTGCATGACGCTGGCCGATGCGCTGGTCTATGACGCCCCCGGCGAAGCCGGCGAGGCTCACTGGAACGAAGAAGCCAAGGCGCTGATCGCCGGCATCATCCTGTCGATCGCCACCAGTGAGCCACCGGCAACGCGCACCCTCGCGACCCTGCGCGACCGCCTCACTCTCGCGCCCGCCGCCTTCGCCGCGCAGCTCGAAGCGATGCAGGCGCAAGGCGGCCTCGCCGCCCGCGCGGCAAATCGCCACCTCGGCAAGTCCGATCGCGAAGCCGCCGGCGTGCTGTCGGCCGCGCAGCGCCATACCCATTTCCTCGACAGCCCCCGCATGACGGCAGTGCTGGGACATTCGGATTTCACCTTCGCCGATGTGAAGGCGCGGCCCATCAGCGTCTATCTGGTGCTGCCGCCCGATCGGCTCGCCACCTATGCCCGCTGGCTGCGCCTGATGCTCGCCCAAGGGTTGACCGATCTGGCGCGCGCGCCGCCCTCCCCTGCCCGCCCCGTCCTGTTCCTGCTCGATGAGTTCGCCGCGCTCGGCCGCCTCGAACCCGTCGAGCGCGCCATGGGCCTGATGGCCGGCTACGGCATCCAGCTCTGGCCGATCCTACAGGACGTCCACCAACTCCGCGCACTCTATGAGCGCCGCGCCGGCACTTTCCTGTCCAACGCCGGCGTGCTGCAGGTGTTCGGCGTCAACGATCACGACAGCGCCAAGCTCGTCTCCGATCTGCTCGGCCAGGAAACGGTGGTGTTCGAGACCATGAGCCGCGCTCTCGACGCGGAAGAAAGCGGCCTGTCCTTCGGCGTCCAGCATGTCGCTCGGCCCCTGCTCACGCCTGATGAAGTCCGCACGCTGCGCGACGATTACCAGCTCCTGTTTCTCGCGGGGCAACGGCCGATCGTCGCCGCCAAGCTGCGCTATTATGCCGATCGCGAGTTCGCCGGGAAATATGATCCGGCATGAAGTCGTTTAAACGTCCTTCTGCCCGCGATCGACAGGGCCTCACGGCGCTGGTGCTGGGGCATCCGATCCTGTCCGGGATCATGAAGGCATGGCTGCAACTGGCGCTGCCCGATTGCTGGCTCTCGGGCAGCGCCATCGCCCAGGCCCGTTGGAACGAGGCATTCGGCCTGCCTGCCACGCATGGGATCGCCGATGTGGATCTCGTCTATTTCGACGCCTCCGATCTCTCGGAAGAGGCGGAAAATGAGCACGCGGCCAGGATCGCGCGCATCTTTCCCGACATGCCGGTGCGTATCGACCTCAAGAACCAGGCCCGCGTGCATCTCTGGTATGAAGCGCGGTTCGGCTATGCGATCGAGCCTTATCGTTCGGCCGCCCAGGCCATCGCCACCTTCCCCACGACCTCGGCCGCGATCGGCGTGAGGCCTAGCGCCAGCGGCATCGAGATGATCGCCCCGTTCGGCCTCGCCGATCTTCTCGCCCCTGTCGTGCGGCCGAACCGAGCACAGATCACGCAAGCCATCTACGAGACGAAACTAGCGCGCTGGAAAAGCCTCTGGCCCGATCTGCAGGCGGCCCAATGGTGATGATCGCGTTTCGCCAAGGCTGGGGGTGGCTGGTCCTTGCCGCGCTGACGGTCTCGACCATCGGCGACGAAATCACGCTGCTGACGCTGATGTTCCGCACCGCCGAAAGCGCGCCCGCCTATGGCGTCCCGGCGCTGCTCATCGTGGAGCTGCTACCCGGCCTCATTGCCGCGCCCTGGGCGGGCCGGCTGATCGACCGCAGGGACGCGGCCCGCGTGCTGGTCCTGGTGTCGGCGCTGCAAGCGGCGGTGATCGCGCTCATCGCCTACTATCCCGCATTCACGCTCGTCGGGACCGCGCTGCTCAGTGTGTTGTTCACGATCTCCAGCGCGGCCACCTTCGCGCTGATCCCGGTTCTGGCAAGCGGGCTCGGCATGACGCTCGCGCGGGCCAACAGCTTTCTCGAAGTCGTCCGCAGCCTCGGGATGCTCGCCGGTCCTGTCGCCGGCGGCGTGCTGGTGGGCTGGATGGGATCGACAAACGCCCTCCTGATTGACGCCGCCAGTTTCGCCCTGTTGCTGCTCGTCGTCGCGATGAGCGGTCTGCGCCGCGTACCGCAGAAGCATGAGACGGAAGAAACCACGCTGTTCGCCGATTATCGGCCGCTGCTGGGCAATCGGCGCGTGATGGTGGCGACCGGCGCGCTTAGTCTTGAAGTGTTCGCGACCGCCATTGCCGATGTCGCCTTTGTGTTCCTTATCATCATGACGCTGAAAAGCGGCCCTGCCACGTTCGGCCTGCTGACCGCTTTGTGGGCCGCCGGGATGCTGGTCGGCGCGGCGCTGGCCGAACGGATCATCGGCCGCAGGATCGGCCTGGCTGCGTTCGGAACCGCCGCGATCATGGGCGCGACCATGCTGCTGATCGGTCTCGCGCCCGTAAGCCTCGTGATCGTCGCTATCGCCTTCATCGCCGGCGGGGGCGCGAACAGCGTTCACAATGTCGCCGTGCGGACCCTGCTGCAATCCGAGTGCCCGCCCGCCGATCATGGCAAGGTCGCCGCGATCTACGGCGCGGTGACGCGCACCGCCACGATCGGCGGCTATGTCGTTGGCGGCCTTTTCGTGCCGGACGACGCGCCGTCCGCCTACCTCGTTGGCGGCTTGTTAGGCGTCGGCGCGGGCCTGATCGGGTGGCGGATATTCAACGGCCGATGGTCGCTTGTTCATTCGCCTCGGAGTAAGGGCGTTTAAACGGGCGCCCGACAAAGAGCCACCGTTCCGATATACAGACGATATCCGAATAATGGCGTTCCGCTGCACATATGCCGCGCCGGAATCGCTCGAAAGCGTAGGAAATCGCGCTCTGGCGTGCGAAAGGTGAGTTTTGGGGTATCGGCTCACCGTTCGCATTTCGCACGGCGGTGGGTGATGCCCCGAAGGGTTGTAGATCTCGCGCAGGAAAATCAGCCGCCTGGGAGGCGGTGGAGCGCCATGGGCGTTCCACCGCCCGAAACCCTGTTCAACAATTGGAATCGCGTTGTCCGGCCCGGAAATCGCCCCTGCCGGAACGTTTCCGCGTCCTCTGCCCTCTCCGATCGAGCGTCGTCCTATCCGCCTGGCTTTTCTGGAAAGCCATTTGCAACGCTGGGTCTAGGCGGTGTGCGGGCGATAGGAGCGCGAGGTTTGTCCCCATTCCCAAATTATCAAAAGCTTGCCGGCAAAGCCGGCTCATCATGGGGATGCCGGGTGGGAGGATCGCGTAGCGATCCGGGGCGGCCGTAGGCCGCGAGCCGGCGGGGCGAAGCCCCAAGAGGCGGTGCTTTTCTTTTTCTTTGGGCGTGTCGGTCCTGCTGGCGCAGAGTTATCCACAGGCAGGGCTACCCCAAAACTCACCGTTCACCTTCTGATTCAAAGATTCTTCTTAGATTCAAGATTCAGGGTGCCTCAAACCCGCAGAAAACTTGGAAAAATGACCTCGAAAAGTGAGTGTTGGGGTCGAGTCGCGTGAGTTTTGGGGTAGCCTTCGGTGAGTTTTGGGGGCGGTAAAAGTGAGTGTTGGGGTCGAGTCCGGTGAGCTTTGGGGTATCCGCAAAATTGACGGTGAGTTTTGGGGTAGCCTCTCCCCTGATCGCGAACGGCGAGCTTTAGGATTTGCGTAGCTCACCGTTGCTGTTAAGGTGAGGGCATGGCTTTGACAAACTCACCAGTGAAGGACGGCAAGGCAAAGACTGCCTCGGGCAACGAAACCGCCCTGACCCTCGCCCAAAGGGGGCGCGGAAACCCTTTCGATCCCGCCAATTACGGGGAAATCGTCAAACCTGGCGAACTGGTCGATATTGTTGAGCTGTCGCCCCTCACCCTCGCCGATCGGCGAATCTACAATCTGCTGATCGCGAACGCCTGGGACCGGATCGGCGAGCCGGTCATTCACCGCATCGCCAAATCCGCGCTCAAGGGCACGCACCAGGGCAATGAGCGCATAGAAAGCTCGCTGCTGCGCCTGATGGGCACGATCGCGATCGTCACCATCCGCAAGGCCGGCAAGAGCTACAAGCGCCGCGTCCAGCTTCTCGGCCCCAGCGACGAAAGCCTCGAGAAAGACGGCTTCCTCCATTATCGGATTCCCGAGGAGCTGATTGAGATACTGCGCAACAGCGAGGTCTATGCCCGTCTCAAGACGCAGGTGATGTATTGTTTCGAGTCGAAATATGCGCTGTGCCTCTATGAAATGATCGAACGGCGGATCGGCCTCGAATACAAGCAAAGCGAAGAGTTCACGATTGCGGAGCTGCGCGGGCTGCTCAACGTGCCGGAAGGCAAGTTGGAACGCTTCGCCGATTTCAACAAATACTGCCTCAAGGTTGCGCAGGACGAAATCAACAAGCTCTGCCCCTTCTGGGTCGAGTTCACGCCGATCAAGAAGGGCCGCAAGGTCGAGCGGGTTTCGATGATGTGGCTCCCGAAAACCATGAGCGGCCGCCGCGACGCGCAAAACCTGATCGACCAACATAGTATCGTCCGCCGCGCCAAGCTACGCGGGGACATACCCGAAATGCCGGTGCTGGTGGCCTTCAACCAGTCCGCCGCCCAAAGGTGAGGCCCTACCCCAAAACTCACTTTTCGCGCGCTGGGGCTGCCTCGCCCTAGCCGGTCCTACCCCTCGCCGGCATCGAGCGCGCGGCTCACCGTGAACTGTATCCATGCGCTGCGGCTGATTCCGCGCCGCTTGGCAGCCGCATCGACCTTGGCGAGAAGCGCGCGATCGAACCGCAGCATCACCGGGGACTTGCGCGGCTCGGCCCCCTGCCCCGCCTCGTCGGCCTCCGCCGCGATCGGCGCGGCCTCCGGCTTGGCCGCGCCGGCAATGAAGGCATCGGCCGCCGCCTCGTCCATCGGCGGCTTGGGCTTGCTGTTCGGTTTACGAGCGATAGCCATAAAAAATCACTCCGATATTATCTTGATATACAAACCGCGCCGATCAGCGCCGTCAATTCGTCTATCGCCTTGGGGTCGCGCGGGCTTTGCTCGATAACCGCCCTGCCTTCGGCCGCCGCGTTCGGGAACGCTTTGCGCCGCACGATCGACGTGGGCAGCACCTCGATGCCGTCGATATCGCCGATCATCTCCAAGGCGGCCTCATTGTCGGCCCCCTGCGCGTCTGCGCCGTTCAGCACTGCGACGGCGCGCAAGCCCTCGTTGATCTCGCGCGCTTCGGCGACCAGCGCCGAAACCTGATCGAGCGCCCACACGTCGAAGCTGCGCGGCTGCACCGGCACCAGGAGCGTATCGGCGACGGTGAGCGCGGCGCGGAGCGATCCGGTGTCGCGTCCGCCCACGTCGATGATGATATCATCATATTTGGTGGCGAGCTGGCGGACCTGGCTGCGCAGCGCCGCGCCGGTGAGGGCGACGGCGGTATAGCCCGCTTGCCCAAGCCGCTCGGCGCGAAGCTGGGTGAAGGTGAGGGCGGTGCCCTGCTCGTCCCCGTCCACCAGCAAGAGGTCGCGGCCGGCGAGCGCCAGCGCGACCGCGAGATTGACGGCGAGGGTGGTCTTGCCCACGCCGCCTTTCGTGTTTCCGACTGCCAATATCATAATGCCCTCACTCCGCGCGTCATCGTTAATCGTTTCGGCATGATCTGTCTATCGTTGTGATATACAGTCGCGCTCAATCCTCCGGCTCGGGATCGTCGTCGTCCAGCGGATGCTCCATGACCCCATGCCCCTCGATCGGGCAGAGCGGCGCACCGGCCTGTTCCAGCCATTTGCGCGCGGTTCTGACGGTATAGCCGCACGTCGCACACTCGCATTTGAGCATCCGGGTTTTCTGCTTCCTGGGCGCGGTCGACTCCCCGTCCGTGTCGAGGCGGGCATGGGGGAGGGGGCCAGCGGCATCGAGGATCGGCACGATGGCGGCAAGGAACGCCTCTCCGGGGGTGGTGGCGCGCATCGGCCCGACAAGCCCCAGCCCCAGCGCGATCCGTTTAAACGCCGCCCCATGTCCGGCCGGGATGCCGACGGCAGCATGGACCAGCTCATGCGCGAGGATGGCCGCGATCTGCGAGGGCATCGCGTCGGGCGCGTGCGCGAGGTCCGGGCGGATGAAGATTTCAAAATGCCCGTCCGCGCTCAAACGGTTGTCCCAGCACTCGCCGATCGCCTTGCCCTTGCGGCCCGCGCTGGTGAAGCCGATCGCGACCCGCACGCGCGAGGGCAGGGGGGCATCCAGCGCCTCGAACAGCGGGGCCATGCCCGCCGCCACCCGGTTGAGCCAGCTTTCGCGATTGTCCTGCGTCATGCCTTCTACTCCCTTCAAATCGCCCTTCGGGGCGATGGCCTCTCGCCATCGCTCCCGAGTTCGCGCGGAGCAGCCGGCCAGAGAGGGGAGCAGCGGGAATCGACGGGGTGGTGCGGGCGCAGGGAGCGAAGCGACTGAGCCTCGGCTCGTCTATTCCCGTTGCGGGGGAGAGGCGGCCGGGACCGCCTTTCCCCCCGAACGAACATCGACGCCGGCGCACGCCGGCACCGCAGGGCAGGGGCCTTGCCCCGGCCCCCGCGCGAGGATCGTCACGCTATGCGCCAAGACCGCTTGCGGGCTTGGTCGGAGCCTTCAGGCGGAGATAGAGCCGTGCCCGCAGGGACGCGCCCATAATCACTTTCTAATGTCGGACTGACGGCATAACGCTATCGTTATGATATACATATAATAGCAAAAAGTGCTGAACTGGTCATGCCCCGCGCCTCTCAAGCGTTCCTGAAATGACGATCGACCGCCTCGTCCCACCCCGGCTCAAAGCCTGCTTCAGGAGGAAAGGGCGTCTCTCTTGCACTAGTGCAACGGTTGCACTATATGGAGGCATGGTCACGATGTTTCGCGGTCCCCGCTGGAAGATTGCCGTCTATGGCCGCGATCATGGCGTGCCGCATTTTCACATCGAAGGCCCGGATTTCCGCTGCTCGGTGGCAATCGCGACGTTCGAGCTGATCGTCGGCACCGTGCCAACGGCGGTCCTGAAAGACGCTTTGGAATGGGCGGGGCCGAACCAGGCGCTGCTCATGCAGACATGGCAGGAGTTGAACGGATGAACGTCACCGACAAGACCCGCACTATTGCCGCCGTGCGCGCGATTGGTCCTTCGGCGCTGCATGTGTCGTGGTCGGATGGCACGGCCGCCGATATCGAGCTGGGCGCGATCCTCAATGATCGCGCCTTCGCCCCGCTGCGCGATCCCGGCGAGTTCGCCAAGGTCGAGCTGGGCGATTGGGGGCATAGCCTGGCCTGGCCTTCGGGGGTCGAGCTGGGCGCGGACATGCTGTGGCTCGAAACGCTCTCGGCAACCGGACATAGCGACGTGCGCGCCTTTCTCGAATGGCGGCTGCGCCATGCCCTGTCGCTGTCGAAGGCGGCCGACGCGCTGGGCGTCTCACGCCGGATGGTCGCCTATTATTCCAATGGCGAAAAGAGAGTGCCCAAGCCGATCCTGCTGGCCTGTCGGGGCTGGGAGGTCAGCGACGGGCTGCATCAGGCGGCATAGGCGGAGCAATGCGAGCAATCTTCATCCGCCACGGCGAATCCACCGGCAACGCCGGCGTGCCCTGCCATGATCTCGCGACGATCGAGCTGACGGAGCGCGGCCACGAACAGGCGAGGGCGGTCGCGGCGAGCTGGACGCAAGCACCCGCGCTCATCGTAACGTCGCCCTATACGCGCACCCGGCAGACGGCCGCGCCGACGATCGCGCGCTTTCCCGGCGTGCCGGTCGAAGTGTGGCCGATCGAAGAGTTCACCTATCTGCAACCGGCGCGCTGGAACGGCACGCGCAGCGCCGAACGGATGCCGCACCTCGAACGCTATTGGCAGGACGCGGACCCGGACTATTGCGACGGGGAAGAGGCGGAGAGCTTCGCCACGCTGCTGCGGCGCTGCGAGGCGGCGCTAGATCGCCTCGCAGCCATGCCTGCGGGATCGCTGGTCTATGTGTTCGGGCATGGGCAGTTCATCCAGGCCGCGCGTGCGATCGTCGCCGACGCCGATCTGGACGAAAGGGCTAAGATGCGGGCGTTCTGGCGCAAGGGCGAGCCGCCCGCGATCAGCAACGCGCAGCGGGTAGGCTTCCATTGGCAGGGCGGGCGCTGGGAATGTGCGCCGGCGCTGGCTGCCTAGTGGCGGGATTCACCTGTTTGTCAGCCATGACTTTTTGAGGATATCGCTGTCGCATGGAAACGCGACTAGACCTTCGATTCCGGATCGTCTCAGGGCTGTATCTGGCTTGCTTCGGGATTGGCGCATTCAATCATGCACGTGATTTTCTGGCCTATGGCTGGCGGCCTTATAGTTGGGGGCCAACGATCCTGGAATTATTCTGGACCTCGCTAATCCTTCTGGATTTGCTCGTTATCGCCCTGCTTCTTTCACGATTTAAGCGATCTGGCCTGCTGTTGGCGGGAGCGGTCATGATTGCCGATGTGATAGCAAATACTTACGCGCTGGTGGTCCTGAAAATTGCGGCGTTCGGGGTCGCCGTGCCGCTCCAAGCGACATTTCTAGGTTTCATACTTGGCTCAATTCCCTTCATTTGGCCTAGGAAAGCGGTGACCTTGGCCACCTAACGGCAATCACATGATTTGCGCCGCTGATCGTCTCCCCTGATCGCGGCCCCCGGCCCGCTCGATCTGGCTGCACGAAAAACACTGTCGGATTGGGAAACTGCACGACAACGGCGCTGGCGGGGTTTTCCGTCACCCTTAGATCAACACCCGCTCCACCTCGTCGAGCGTCACGTCATCGGGCCGCCGATCGTAGAGCTGGGTGGTGCGCGTCGAGCTGTGGTTCGCCATCGTCGCGGCCGTCTCCAGGGTGCCGCCGTTTTTCAGATAGGTGGTAATGCCGGTTGCGCGGAAAGAGTGGTTGCCGATCGCCGTCCCGATCTCGGCCGCGCCAGCGCGTCGGCGCACCATCGCAAAGGCATTGGCTTGGGGCAGGGGGGTATCGCTTAGTCGCTTAGTCCCGCGTGCGATCGTGCGGAACAGCGGCCCTTTGCGATCCTCGCGCAGCGCGCACCCGTCGATATAGGCGGTCAGATAATCCTCAAGGTTATGGTGGCACGGCATCTCATGCCGCTTGCCGCCCTTTTCGTGAAGGCGGACCCACAGGCGGCGGTTCTGCATGAACACGTCCTCGACGCGCATGGAAAGTGCCGCGCCGATCCGCGCGAAGCTGTAGACCATGAGCGCGATCAAGGCGCGGTCGCGAAGGCCCGCATGGGCGGACACGTCAATGCTGTCGAGCAAGCGCCGCGCCTCGTCAGGGGCCAGCACCGGGGTTTTGCCGCGCCTGACGCTATGCGCCGGCCCACGCACTGAACCAGCGGGGTTCACCGGCACGATATGGCCCGTCACCAGCCATCCGAAAAGATTGCGAATGGCCGCGAGCTGCTGCTTGACGCTGGGCGGGGCAACCTCGCGCCCCAGCGCCTCGACCCAGGCCGCGACATGGAGCGGCTGCACGCCGGCAAGCGATGTCACCCCGCGCGCCTCAACCCAAGCCAGGAAGTCGGCCGACGCCCGCATATAGGCGCGGCGGGTATGCGGGTTGCGGATGGTGACAGCGAAGAACTCAAGGAACCGCAGTCGCGCCGTCTCGTCGGCCGACGCCACCAGCGCCGGCAATATGAGCGTGGGCGAGGGGAGGGGAGCCAGCTCGTTCATCGCGCGATCTTCGCCCAACGCGCCGGCTCGGGGCGCGGTTCGACCATTTCGCGGCGCAGCTCGTCAAACACCTCGTCCAAGTCGTAGGTGCGCCCCGCTTTCTCATCCTCAAGGCCGCTCTTTATCGACGCATCCAATATCCGACGCAGCAGCTCGTCGCGCAGATCGCGGTGCGGCTCCATCTCGATGAAGTTTTTGACGATCGCGAACACTGCCTCGGAAGGATCGACAAAATGGCCCTGCTCGACCTGCGCCAGCAACCAATCGGCCATGTCGCCGGGTAGGTATGCCTCGAAACGCAGCCCGCCCGCGCGCGCCTGCTCGCGTAGCACCTTGGCCTGGTCGCGCTCGGCATAGTTGTCAGCGAAAGCCTCGCCGTCATCCTTGTGCATCGTGGCCTCCTTGTGATGGATCTTCAGGGCCGTTTAAACGGTCTCGTCAGGGTCGCCCTCGGACATGGGCTGCGGGATCGATGATGGTGATGGCGTCCTGCGCGCCGTTGGTGACGGCATCGGCGATCCCGAACAGCTCGACGCGCCCGCCCTCATTGTAGATGCGGCCCGCGACGGTGCCGTGGACAATGGCCCGCGCGCCGCGCTCGATCGTGAGGTTGCCCGCGATCGTGCCGTGCAGGATGAAGCGCACGCCCCGGCGCAACGTCGCGTCGCCGGCGATCATGCCATAAAGGGCGATGTCTTCCTCGATCGCGAACGGCCCCTCGATCTTCTCATGCACCGCTTTCATCGCTTGGGCGACTTGAGCTTTTTAACCTTGGGCTTGATCCGGCGCGCCTCGGTGGACACGGCGGGATCGCAATTTTCCTCGACCCGTTCCTGAAACCGGGCTGCCAGCTCCCCGCTGGAAAATACGAGCCGATGATACCCACGCTCTTCAAAGCTTTCATCGGTCTGGTCACGCATAGCCCTGAAGCCTTGGGGGCCGAGATAGTTGGCCTGTCGCCGCGCGAGGTCTGCGAGCGCGACCGGGTTCCGGTTCGTTTTTCCTACTGTGATATAGACGGCTGTTCGCAAGACTTCCTCCATCGCCTGTGGAGGAGTCAACATACCACCGTTATATATGTGATAAAGGACATTATCATATGTAGAGTGTCGGGTGAATCCGGCTTATGCTTCATCCACGCAGAGTGTGTTAATCGAAGCTTTGTAGCGGACAACACCGCTCGCCTACTCAGTGGCGTTGAATGGCATTT
>NZ_CP139982.1 GCF_034424525.1 Sphingobium yanoikuyae | reverse complement strand
TGACGGGCACCGTAGATTCGGGGTTTCATTGACGCAACGGAAAAGTTCGGGGTTTCATTGACGCCTGCCCACGATTCGGGGTTTCGTTGACGCAGATTCGGGGTTCTGGAGTCACCAGATTCGGGGTTCCGTTGACGCCAAAGGCCCAAAAACGCCCGATTCTATACCTATTTTCAGTAACTTACGGAACCGCCAAAATCCCGTAACACGACTCTTTAACCCATATATTAACACTAGACCGACCTGTGGATAACTTTTGCCGCGTCGTGGTTTCACCCACCAGCGTCCCGCCAGATCGGACAGCTTGTCCCGAAAATCGGGACAGAGGCAGCGCAAGTCACTGGCGCCGCGCTTCAGGCACAGGCAGAAGGAAGAAAAGCGCCGCCTCTTGGGGGCTTCGCCCCCGCCGGCTCGCGGCCTTCGGCCGCCCCGGATCGCTAAAGCGATCCTCCCACCCGGCATCCCCCATGATGAGCCGGCTTCGCCGGCACGTTTTTTGTTGGATTGGGGGATCGTTTAAACGCTGCGCCTCTATGGCAACCACAGCGCCAGCGGCACCGTCGCAATTGGCTTTCCAGAAAAGCCAAGCGGATAGGGCAGCGATCGAGCCGAGAGGGCAGGGAAGGCGGAAACGTCGCGGCAGGGGCGATTTCCGGGCCGCTGGGCGTCATTCTGGACGTTCGGCAGGTTGGAGAGGTCGAGCGCCCCATGCCGCTCTGCGGGCTTCCCAGGCGGCCGATTTTTTGGGTGCTAGATCCTCGCACGATCGGCCCGGCGAGCTTCAAGGTTTGTGCGCTAGACAACGATTTCGCGGACCTGGCCCGAACATCGTTGCAGGAGAGGGCGGAATCCTACGCTCTCATGACTGCCATCCGAGACGCTGGCCGAGTTTACTCCTTCGCTGGCCTCGAGACCAGCGGTCGCATTGACCTTGGCGGGTGTGCCGCGGGCGCCTGATCGACGACGATTGATCATGCTCTCATCCGCGGGTTGATTACCGCACTACCCGTATCCGTCGCTGGGCCTATCCTCCGTCTAAGTTCGGGCGTCGGACGAACCTGCCCCACCGTACACCGTGGATTGCCCATCACAGTCGGGTGCCCGCGGCACGCCGGCCAAGGCTATGCAGTTGGTGCGCTGGCGCCTCCTCTCGTTAATGTCGTGGGTGGATCAGCCGGCTATCGCCGGCGACACCCGACGGGCGATGTCCCAGGCATAGCCGACCAGTTCACGCGCGATCGCGGTGGTCACCTTGGGCTGAGGCTTGCCCGTGGCCGCCAGGCGACGGTAGCGCTGGCACAGGCGAACCTGCGCTTTCCACCCGATCGCCTGGATGTCCTCGGACAAGTCGATGACCCGCTCACGGTAGCGTCGTTCCTCGCGAGCGGGCAGTCGATACGACCAGCCCGCCTCAATCAGCATGGTTCGTGCCTGCGCGTTGCCCGCGCGGGTGATCCGGCCCCGTTTGGTCCGAGCGCCGCTGGAGTGCTCGGACGGCACCAAGCCGACATACGCCATCAGTTGCTTGGGATTGTCGAAGCGGGTGAGATCGCCTACTTCAGCGACCAGCGTCGCAGCGCTGACCAGCCTGATACCGCGCAGGACCTGTAGATTGCGGACCAGCGGCGCAAAACACCATGCGTCCACCGCTTCAGTCAGCGCCGCTTCTAAGCGCCCAACCCGTGCCTGCGCCTCCAGCACCCGCTTCTGCATTTCCTCGAATGCCAGCTGTTGGTGGGGAAAATCGAACCGCTGCTCGGACAACCACCGCCAGTACATTTTCGTCCAGGCCGCCTTGCCGCCGAAACGACGATCATGACGCAACAGGAAGCTGCGCACTGTCTGCTTGGCTCCGATGGCATCATCTTGCGCGCTGCGTCGCGCGCGGATGAGATCGCGTACCGCCTCGTGCGCTTCGTCCGGTATCCAGATTGCGGTGAGTTCGCCAGCGCGTAGCAGCCGCGCCAGGGTCATCGCGTCACGCCGGTCCGTCTTTACATGGTCACCCGGGCGCCGCGGCATCATCGAGGGGGCGATGACGATGCAATTCTGTCCCAGCTTCGTCAGCAGCCGATGCAAGCCATACCCGCAGGGACCAGCTTCGTAGCAGACGTTCAACGTCACGCCCGGTCCAGTCAGCCGCTTGACCAGCTTCCTGATCGCATCGTCCTCGTTGGCGACCGTGCCGACGAAACGCACCTCGCCTCCGCGTTCCCCATCGGCAACCGCGACCGCAATGGTTTCCTTATGAACGTCCAGACCAACGTATTTCACCGTCTCCGTCATGACTCGTCTCCGCTGCTGACAAATCCATCATCAGCATCTCAGATTCGAGCCTCCGAGGCTCTGGCAGTCATGGGGTCTAAGAGCCGGCAGGGGAGGGCGCGGAAAGTCCGCTAAACAACGCCAAGGCCGAACAGGCGGCGACCCTGTATATTTGTATACGCCTATACATTCGCGCCCTTGTGGCGCGTCGGCGCTATCGCTTTAATTCAGGACTGGTTTATCGTCGGCCGATGGATCAGCGTGAAAAAGGCCCTCCATCGGATTGTCGCGAACATATTCGCCGCCTTCGGCAAATGCTCGGAGCGGATCGTTGCCCTTCATGCGGCCAGCGGTGATTTCGCGTTCGGTCACGCGCAAAAGCACGGCCTTGTCGATCTGCCCGTCAACCAAACTCTCCTGGCGGAGCATGAGATGGTAAGTCGAAAGGTTATCGGCCAGAAAGCCGATGATCTGAGAGCCTGGAACTTGTGCCTTGGCCAACCCTTCGGCGGCGATGTTGGTCAACGCGATGTGCATACTTATCAGGCGGACGCGGTTAAATTCGTCGCGCTCGACAGCGTGCAGTTCTATCAGCTCATCGACCAATGCTTGTAGGTCACAGTCTGGCTCGCCGATGCTCTTCATGAAACGATCGGCAAATTCCTCAAATCGTTCATTTGGCATGGTCGAAATACCTTGTGTTTGAGAGCGTTTAAACGCTCTACACCTTGTCGAACTTCCCCGCGAACTCACGATCGGCGAAATATTTGAGCTTGGCGGCGACGATCGGCCGTTGCCCCGCGAGGAACAGCAATTGCAAATCCTCGCGTAGCGTGCGGACCTCATCGGGCGTGAGCAGGGGGCGGCCGACATGCTGCGATCCGAACGATATGCCGGTTTCGTCGCTGTCGATCGCGCGGCTCATGGTCTCGAACACGACCGTTTCCTGGCCGAGCAGGTCGGAGACGAGCTTGGCGCTGTCGTGATCGTTGACGCCGAACACTTGCAGCACGCCGGCGTTCGACAGGAAGGTGCCGGCGCGGCGATCGTAGAGCGCGCGGAGCTGGTGAACGTCTTGCAGGATCGGCCAGAGCTGGATGCCGTAGGGGTGACTACACGAAAGTGACGTATCTGCACGCTAAGGGCGAACAAATCCGGTACGATGCCAGCAGATGCTATTCGCAGGCTTTCCTGCCCCTTTTATGTGGTGCCGCCCTACGGGCGCCGATATGGGAGGGCGGCAATCCGATTGACCAACGATCGAGGTAGAACCCTGCTCGCCAAATATGTGAGCTGGTTGCCCATCCCCGGTATGGCGAAGGATTGCCGATAAACCAGAGCGTGGACTGCATGGGCCGCGCACCGGTCAACGTCCATCAAACCCAACCTCCCCCACTTCAAATCGCTGAGGGCAGCCATGTCTGTGTCGATTCCACCGGGTGCAAAAGACCCAACACTCACTCCCGTCCCGGCAAGCTCCACGGAAAGCGCTCGCATGAGGGTGCTCACATAGGCTTTCGACGCGCCGTAGACCGCTTGGAAGGGCACGGATGTTTCGCCCGCCAGGCTCGACACGGCGATTACTGAGGATTCAAACGGCTGCTCCCTGAAAATCGCAATCAGGCGAGCCAGCAAATCCGTGAAACCGAGTATGTTTGTTTCAATTACCTCGGCATAAGTGTCGGCACGGCCTGCATCAAATGAACCAACGCTCGTCATTCCGGCAACCAACAAAGCGGCTGTTACTTGCAATTCTGCAACCTTAGCCGCGATTTTCTCCCTGCCCTCGATTTCACGTTGATCAGCCACTATAATCTCGCACGGCACATTGAACCGCTCGTCAATTTCGGTCTGTAGCTCCCGCAAGTTGTCGAGCCTTCGTCCAACAATCAGGGGCTTGGCCTGGTACGATGCCGCCAAGCGGAGGGCGGACGCTCTGCCCAAACCGGTCGAAGCCCCTGTGACCAGCACCCACGAGTTCTTGATCGCCAGCGGTTTCACGCGTTTTCCAGAGCCTTGTATAGGGCGGTTTTGCCGATCTTGAGCCGGGCCGCCGCCTCACGAACAGTGAGGCCCGCTGCGATATGCGCCCGCGCTTTACGTAGTTTGTCGGGGGTAACGACAGGCCGGCGACCACCCTTGTTGCCCCGCTCGCGTGCGGCCTTGAGGCCGGCATGAGTGCGTTCACGGATCAGGTCACGCTCGAATTGGGCCAGCGAGCCGAAGATGTTGAACACCAGCATGCCGCCCGAAGTGGTGGTGTCGATATTCTCGGTGAGTGAGCGGAACCCGATGCCGCGCGCCGCAAGCTCGCCGACCTTCTCGATCAGGTGGCTCATCGAGCGGCCGAGGCGGTCGAGTTTCCAGACCACCAGCGTGTCGCCGGGGCGCAAATAGGCGAGCGCTTCGGTTAGGCCAGGCCGATCGGCTTTTGCCCCGGATGCGTGATCGTCGAATATACGGTCGCACCCGGCAGTGTTCAGCGCGTCAAGCTGGAGCGACAGCTTCTGGTCTGCGGTCGAGACGCGCGCATAGCCGATCAGCGCCACATGATGCCCGATCCTGTCCGTTTTCCCGTCATTATGCGATCTTGTCCGAATCGCCGTTACAGGTCCAGAGTTAACGGACATATTCCTGTTGGCCGCCAGAGGACCGTCTGACGGACACGCAAAGCGAAGGAGATGATGCTTGGCGAGACGGCGACTGGTGAGCCTGGAAATCTGGGCGAGGCATTATGGCGCGCCGCTCGATGAGCGCGAGATCGCGCGTCATTATACGCTGACCAGCGACGACCTGGAAATTGTCGGCCGCCGTCGCGGCGATGTCACCCGGCTCGGCTATGCGATGCTCATGCTATATATGAGATGGCCTGGCCGTGCGCTGGAAGCGGGCGAAGTCCCGCCCGCTCCTGTGCTCGCCTATGTGGCGCAGCAACTCGGCGTCGCGCCGGCAGCCTTCGCGGATTATGCCCATCGGGACCAGACCCGTCGCGAGCATCTCGTCGAAATCCGACGATCGCACGGGTTCAGGATTTTTGACCGCAACGCTTTCCGTGAAGTTGTCGCCTTCTCGGTCCCAATCGCGCAGACCATCATACACCCCGGCCAGATGGCAGACGTCATCGTCGATGAACTCCGGCGCCTGCAGATCCTCCTGCCTTCTCCGTCGATTCTCGAAGCGGTGCTGCGGCGGGCGCGCCAGCAAGCCGAACAGCTTACCTATGAAGTGCTCACGAATGGCCTGCTGCCTGACACCCTTCAGGGCCTGGACGATTTGCTGGCCCGACGACCGGGGCAGGTCGCGACATGGCTATCCTGGATGCGCAATGCGCCACAATCGCCGGCAGCGCGCAACATCCTGCGCCTGATCGAACGGCTCGCCTATATCCGCGCGCTGGGCCTCGATCGCGCCCGTGCCGACATGATCCCGGCTTTGACTTTTGACAGGCTGGCGGACGAAGGCAGCCGCATCACACCCCAGCACCTTGGCGAACTCAATGCCCTGCGCCGCCATGCGACGCTGGCGGCAACCGGCATCCGGCTTGAGGAAAGCCTGACCGACGCCACCCTGACGATGTTCGACAAGCTGTTGGGCAGCATGGCGCGCCGCGCCGAGAACCGGACCCGCGACAAAGCCCTCAAGACGGTGCGCGAGTTGCAAGGCCACCTCCGGACGCTCACGGGGTCTTGCCGCCTCCTCATCGACGCGCGCAGCAAGGGCGTGGATTCTCTGGCGCAGATCGAGGCGCTGGACTGGCAGCACTTCGCCGTGGCCGTCGAGCAGGCCGAAGTGCTCGGGCGACCGGAAACCGTCGATCGCACCGCCGAATTGATCGAGCGGCATCGGACGGTGAAGCTCTTTGTCGGCGCTTTTCTCAACGCCTTCGAGTTTCGCGGCGCCGGCGCGGTTCAGGGGCTCCTGTCAGCGCTGGCCATCATCGCGGAGCTATATCGGACCGGCAAACGGCGCTTGCCTGATCGCGTGCCGCTACGCTTTGTGCCGCCCGCATGGCGCCCGTTCGTCCTGCGGGATGGCATCGTTGATCGTGCCGCTTATGAACTATGCGCCTTGTCGCAACTACGCGAGCGGTTGCGAGCCGGGGATATATGGGTCGCGGGAAGCCGGCAGTTTCGCGATTTCGACAGCTATCTCATACCGCCGGCGACCTTTGCGGCGCTGCGCGAGAAGGGGCCGTTGCCGCTCGCCATCGAAACGGATTTCGAGCGCCATATCGAGGAACGGCGCACCAGGCTCGACACGGCGATCGAGCAGGTAACGGTCCTTGCACGGCAAGGGGAGCTGCCCCAGGTTAAGCTTGACGAAAACGGTCTCATCATCTCGCCGCTGAAGGCGGCAACACCGCCCGCCACCGAGATTGCCCGTCGCGCCGCCTATGATCGACTGCCGCGCGTGAAGATCACCGATCTTCTGCTGGAGGTCGATGCCTGGACCGGGTTCAGCGAATGCTTCATCCATCGTCGTTCGGGCCGGGAAGCCGACGATCGCAATGCGCTGCTCACGGTCATCCTCGCCGATGGCATCAATCTCGGCCTCACACGCATGGCGGAAACCTGCCGGGGCGCAAGTCTGCGTCAGCTCGCCCATCTTCACGACTGGCACATCAGCGAAGCCGCCTATGGCGAAGCGTTGGGAAGGCTGATCGACGCCCATCGCGCCATGCCGCTCGCCGCGCTGTGGGGAGACGGCACCACTTCGTCGAGCGACGGACAGCAATTTCATGCCGGGGGCCGTGGGGCCGCGATCGGCGACATCAACGCGCGCAGCGGCAACGAACCAGGCGTTGCCTTCTACACCCATGTCTCGGATCGATATGACCCCTTCGCAAGTCGGGTGATCGCGGCGACCGCTGGCGAAGCGCCCTATGTGCTGGATGGCTTGCTGTATCACCAGACCGGCCTGACGATCGAGGAGCACTACACCGATACGGGCGGGGCATCGGACCATGTGTTCGGCCTCATGCCCTTCTTCGGCTACCGCTTCGCGCCGCGCCTGCGCGACATCAAGGAGCGTCGTTTACACCTCCTTCCCGGCCAAGAATCCGGCCCCTTGCTTGCCGGCATGACGGCCGAACCGATCGCATTGGGTCATGTCGCGGCGCATTGGGACGAACTGCTGCGGTTCGCCACGTCGATCCGCACCGGCACCGTCACTGCTTCGGCAATGCTGCGCCGCTTGTCCGCCTATCCGCGACAGAACGGACTGGCCCTCGCACTACGCGAGCTGGGCCGCCTCGAACGCTCCATTTTCATGCTCGACTGGCTGCGCGACATCGACCTGCGCCGGCGCACCCAGGCGGGCCTCAACAAAGGCGAAGCCCGCAACGCGCTCGCCCGCGCGCTCTTCTTCAACCAGCTCGGCGAACTGCGCGATCGTCGGTTCGAGAACCAGACCTATCGCGCCTCCGGCCTCAACCTGCTCGTCGCCGCCATCATCTTGTGGAACACTCGCTATCTCGAAATGGCGCTGGCGGACATCGGCACAGCCGACGAAATCGCACGCCACATCGCGCCATTGGGCTGGGAGCATATCTCGCTGACCGGTGACTATAGCTGGAATGTTGAAGATCAACCCGATCCGGACGCCTTGCGACCGCTGCGCGCCGTCAACTCCCTACTTGCCGCGTGACGTTCGCTATCCGTTCGCCCTTTCCGTGCAGATACGTCACTTTCGTGTAGTCACCCCCCGTAGCCCGCCATCAGCCCCATCGCGCGCTCGACGGGTTCGAGACGGCCGAGCGCGGCAAATTCATCGAGCAGGAACAGCACCGGGCGGGCAGGGGAGGCCGGGGCGCGCGCGAGATCGGTCAGACCTTGCGCCAGCATCAGGCGCAGCCAGCGGGCATAGGTGGCGAGCCGATCGGGCGGCAGCACCAGATAGACGGTCGTGGGCCGCGCCTTCACATCGGCGAAGGTGAAATCCGAGCGCCCCAGCACGGCCGACATGCGCGGGCTATCGAGAAAATGGGTATGGCGCTGCGCGGCCGATAGCACGCCGGCAGCTAAGAGCCGGCAGGGGAGGGCGCGGAAAGTCCGCTAAACAACGCCAAGGCCGAACAGGCGGCGACCCTGTATATTTGTATACGCCTATACATTCGCGCCCTTGTGGCGCGTCGGCGCTATCGCTTTAATTCAGGACTGGTTTATCGTCGGCCGATGGATCAGCGTGAAAAAGGCCCTCCATCGGATTGTCGCGAACATATTCGCCGCCTTCGGCAAATGCTCGGAGCGGATCGTTGCCCTTCATGCGGCCAGCGGTGATTTCGCGTTCGGTCACGCGCAAAAGCACGGCCTTGTCGATCTGCCCGTCAACCAAACTCTCCTGGCGGAGCATGAGATGGTAAGTCGAAAGGTTATCGGCCAGAAAGCCGATGATCTGAGAGCCTGGAACTTGTGCCTTGGCCAACCCTTCGGCGGCGATGTTGGTCAACGCGATGTGCATACTTATCAGGCGGACGCGGTTAAATTCGTCGCGCTCGACAGCGTGCAGTTCTATCAGCTCATCGACCAATGCTTGTAGGTCACAGTCTGGCTCGCCGATGCTCTTCATGAAACGATCGGCAAATTCCTCAAATCGTTCATTTGGCATGGTCGAAATACCTTGTGTTTGAGAGCGTTTAAACGCTCTACACCTTGTCGAACTTCCCCGCGAACTCACGATCGGCGAAATATTTGAGCTTGGCGGCGACGATCGGCCGTTGCCCCGCGAGGAACAGCAATTGCAAATCCTCGCGTAGCGTGCGGACCTCATCGGGCGTGAGCAGGGGGCGGCCGACATGCTGCGATCCGAACGATATGCCGGTTTCGTCGCTGTCGATCGCGCGGCTCATGGTCTCGAACACGACCGTTTCCTGGCCGAGCAGGTCGGAGACGAGCTTGGCGCTGTCGTGATCGTTGACGCCGAACACTTGCAGCACGCCGGCGTTCGACAGGAAGGTGCCGGCGCGGCGATCGTAGAGCGCGCGGAGCTGGTGAACGTCTTGCAGGATCGGCCAGAGCTGGATGCCGTAGCCCGCCATCAGCCCCATCGCGCGCTCGACGGGTTCGAGACGGCCGAGCGCGGCAAATTCATCGAGCAGGAACAGCACCGGGCGGGCAGGGGAGGCCGGGGCGCGCGCGAGATCGGTCAGACCTTGCGCCAGCATCAGGCGCAGCCAGCGGGCATAGGTGGCGAGCCGATCGGGCGGCAGCACCAGATAGACGGTCGTGGGCCGCGCCTTCACATCGGCGAAGGTGAAATCCGAGCGCCCCAGCACGGCCGACATGCGCGGGCTATCGAGAAAATGGGTATGGCGCTGCGCGGCCGATAGCACGCCGGCAGCTTCGCGATCGGACTTGCCGAGGTGGCGGTTTGCGGCGCGGGCGGCGAGGCCGCCTTGCGCCTGCATCGCTTCGAGCTGGGCGGCGAAGGCTTGCGGGGCGAGGGTGAGCCGGTCGCGCAGCGTGGCAAGGGTCCGTGTGCCCGCCGGCTCGCTGGTGACGATATGCAGGATCAGGCCGGCGATCAACGCCTTGGCTTCCTCGTTCCAATGCGCCTCGCCAGCTTCGCCGGGGGCGTCATAGACCAGCGCGTCGGCCAGCGTCATGCAGTCGTCGGCGAGATCGAGGCCGGCAGGGTCGATACGATCCAATGGATTGAACGCGGCCCCGACCATGCGGGTGACGCCGAAGGGATCGAGGACATGGACCGGGCCGAACCTGGCGCGATAGTGGGCGGTGATACGGGCGTTCTCGCCCTTGGGGTCGATACAGACGACCGGGCCGGGATAGTCGAGCAGATTGGGGATGATGGTGCCCACGCCCTTGCCGGTGCGTGTCGGCGCGATCGTCAGGAGATGGGCGGGGCCGGCATAGCGCAGCGGCTTGCCCGATTTGCGGTCGCGGCCGATCAGCAGGCCGTCGCCATTTTGGGCGAGGGGGCGCGTCTCGCGATCGGTGGCGAAGCGGGCCGAGCCGTGGGTGTCGTCGCCGGCAGGGCCGCCATAACGCAGGATCAGCGGTTGGAAGAGGGCGCGCAGCGTGACGAGAATGATGACGAGGAACGTCAGCATCATGCCGAGCTGGTAGAGATTGGAATCGCGGGCCAGGCCGAGCAGCGAACGCAGGACGAATTGCATCCCGCCGGCCAGGACGATGCCGACGATCAGGAACAGGATCGCGGTGCGAAACAGATGGCGGATGAGCGCGAGCGGGCTGAGGGTCAGCGCCGTGATCGCCCATATCGGTTGCTCGCGCGCTAGACGGGCGAGGTTGCGGAGCGCGCGGCCGAGCTGGCGGAACCATTCCATCGTCAGGATTCCCTCCCATTGTCATTTTCGAGATGTTCGGCGCAGATCGCGGCGGCGATCGTGTGGAAATGCCTCACGCGCTCGACGAGCCAGGCCAGTTCGTCGGGAGTGATTTCATAGGCGTGAGAATAGCGGGCCTCGACATAGGCGCGCTGCAACTGCGCGAAATGGCGACGGGCGGCGCGGGTATCGCGCGGCCATGCTTCGATCAGCCGGGGATCGAGATTTTCGGCGAGCGAGCGTAGGATGCCGAGCCGGTGCGATTTGGGCGCGTAGAGCGTCAGGACGAGCAGCACGGCATTGTAAGCCCGCTCGACGGCCTGGTGGAGCATGAACGCGGCATCGCGCGGCACGCCGTCGGCAATGCTGTCCTGGGCGAGCTTGAGCGCGTGTGCGGCGAGCGGGAACCAATGGTCGCGATGGCGCAGGGCTTCGGCGTGGCGTTCCTGCGCGTCGAGCTGGCGCGGCACGGCGAGGCCCTGTCCCGGCGCTTCATAGAGGGCGATGCCGTCGCGGGCTATGTCGGCGAAGAAGGGACGACCGCGCGCGAGCTGGTCGTTCACGTCCATCAGCGAATGGACGATGAAATTGACGGGGGTGGAGAGGTGGCGGGTGACGGTCAGCTCGCGCACGAGATGATCGTCGGCGACCGCCCACCATGTTTGCAGATCGGTGAAGGTGTCGGAGTTCACGACGACGAGCAGATCATAGTCGGAGATATAGCCGCTGGCGCGATCCTCGACCCAATCGCCGCGCGCGTAGGAGCCGAACAGGATCAGCTTGAGGATGCGGCCGCCCTTGCGCTTGTCGGAGAGCTTGGTTTTGACGGCATCCTCAAATTCATCGAACAGGACGCGGGCGACCCGTTCCAGCTCGCGGCGCTTGGCGGCGGGGAGATGATCGAGATCGGCCCGCATCGTCATCCGATCGTCGCCGGCGTGATCGCCAGCGCCGGGTCCGCGTCGGGATGATCGAGCAGCTTGAGGACGATCGCGGTGGCGAGGGGAGGGGGCACGGCTTCCTCGCGCAGCATGTCGAACAGGGCGCGTTCGTCGGCGTCGAGGTCCATGCCTTCGATCGCGAGATTGGCGCGTGCTTCGGCATCGCCTTCGCGCCACATGGCGGCGTCGGCAGGGGTGCCGCGCACATAATCCAGCGCGCGGACCTGTGCGCGGATCGCCGCGATGTCGAGGGCGCGCGTCACGGTTCCTGTCCTTCGCTTGCCGGCAGCGCGATATGGGTGATGCCCGGAGCGGCGGCGATTTCGTCCACCAGGCTATCGACGGTTTCCATGCGGTGACTGGGCCAGTCGCGCGAGATGGTGACATAGCCGGCATCGGTCTGGACATTGATGGTCGCGGTGGCGGGAAGCAGATCGAGCAGCGAGGCGAGCTTGTCCTGAATGTCGGGGGTGATGCGGTCGATTCCCGGTCCCACCATCAGGAGCTGCCAGGAGAGGCGCGACGTGTCAGTCATGGGCGTTTCCTTCCGCGTTGTCCTGTCCTTCGGCTTCCGCGTCGAAGGCCCGTTTGCCGCGCCGCCTCCAGAGCGCGAGAGCGTTGCCATCATCGCGCGCGCGAGCGGCCAAATCGAGCATCGCGCCATAGAGCGTTGCGCGATCGTCGTCGGTCAGTTCGACGAGGCCGGCCTTCTGGACGAGGCCGCCCAGCTCTATGAGATGGCGGGTGCGTTCGCGGCGCTGCACGACCCATCCCCTCGTATCGGTGCGGCGCGCGGCGGCTTCAACCCTATGCCTCGCCTGCGCCAGTCGGGTTTCCGCCTTCGCCGTTGCCGCCAGAGCGTCGCCCAGCCTTGCGCCCGCGTCCTTGAAAGAAGGCCGCGCCCCGCGAGCGCCACGCCTCCCTTTCCTCCGCGTCAGCCGATTCCACGGCGGCGAGCAGCGCACCGGCGAGCGTGTCGAGATCGAGCGCATCGGCCCCGGTCCCCGTCACCAGTAGCCCAAGTTGCTCGACCTTCTTCGCCTTGATAGACTTGGCCTTGTCGCTCAGTGCCCGCAATTCGGCGTCATAGTCGCGCGTCTTCCGCATCATTCTCTCCCTCGCGCCCGTCGAACAGAAGCCGCACAGTAGCACGATCGCGCTGGCAGGACAGCGGTTCCGAACAGAAATGCGGCGAAGTCAATCACGCGAACGGCAGTGAGTGGTGAGTGCGCGCTTATAGGTCGTTGCCGACCTGCGCTAAGAAAGGTAAGTTTCGTGTCGTCATGGCGATCTATCATTTCTCCGCGAAAGTCATCGGCCGCTCCAGTGGATCGAGCGCCGTTGCCAGCGCGGCCTATCGCGCAGCGGAACGGCTGCACGATGACCGACTCGGGCGCGACCATGATTTCTCGAACAAGGCCGGTGTCGTCCATTCGGAAATCATGCTGCCCGAAGGTGCGCCGGAGCGTTTAAACGATCGCGCGACCTTGTGGAACGAGGTGGAGGCCGGCGAGAAGCGCAAGGACGCACAACTTGCCCGCGAAGTCGAGTTCTCGATTCCGCGCGAGCTGAACCAGCAGCAAGGCGTCCAGCTCGCGCGCGAGTTCGTCGAAAAGCAGTTCGTCGAACGCGGCATGGTGGCCGACCTCAATGTGCATTGGGACATGGGCAAGGACGGGCAACCCAAGCCGCACGCCCATGTCATGCTGTCGATGCGCGAAATCAGTCCGGACGGCTTCGGCAAGAAGGTTGTCGAGTGGAACAGCACGGCGCTCCTGAAGGAGTGGCGCGAGGCGTGGGCGGACCATGTGAACCAGCGGCTTGCCGAGCTGGATATTGACGCGCGGATCGACCATCGCACGTTGGCGGCGCAGGGCATCGACCTTGAGCCGCAACACAAGATCGGGCCGGCTGCATCGCGTATGCCCGAACAGGGGCTTGAGGCGGAACGGGTCGAAGATCATGCCCGGATCGCGCGCGAGAATGGCGAGAAGATCATTGCGCGGCCCGAGATCGCATTGGACGCGATCACGCGCCAGCAGGCGACGTTCACGCGGCGCGACCTCGCGCAGTTCGCGTTCCGCCACAGCGACGGCAAGGATCAGTTCGACCAGGTGATGAGCGCGGTGCGGACCTCGCCCGAGCTGGTGGCGCTGGGCAAGAACGGGCGCGGCGAGGACCGCTTTACCTCCCGCGACATGATCGACATCGAGCAGCGGTTGGAGCGCGCCGGCGATCGGCTTGCCGGCAAGGCGGGGCATGGTCTCCCGACGGCATCGCTTTCAAGGGGGGCTGATGCCGCCGGGAGTGAGGGCCTTAAGCTGGGGAGCCAGCAGGAAGCCGCGCTGGCGCATATAACCGGCGAGAAGGATATTGCCATCGTGGTCGGCTATGCCGGCACCGGCAAATCGGCCATGCTGGGAGTCGCCCGCGACGAATGGGAGCGCACCGGCTATCAGGTGCGCGGCGCGGCCCTGTCCGGCATCGCGGCCGAGGGCTTGGAGGGCGGCTCCGGCATTCAGTCGCGCACGATCGCGAGCATGGAATATCAGTGGGATCAGGGCCGCGAGCTACTAGGCCCGCGCGACGTGCTGGTGATCGACGAGGCCGGCATGATCGGCACGCGCCAGATGGAGCGCGTATTGTCCGAGGCCGAGAGGGCGGGCGCGAAGGTCGTTCTAGTCGGCGACGCGGAGCAGTTGCAGGCGATCGAGGCCGGCGCTGCGTTCCGGTCCCTTGCCGAGCGCCACGGCGCGGCCGAGATCAACGAGGTTCGCCGGCAGCATGAGGACTGGCAGAAGGACGCCACGCGGGCGCTGGCGACGGGCAGGACCGGCGAGGCGATCCATGCCTATGCCGATCACGGCATGGTCCACGCGGCCGAGACGCGCGAGGCGGCCCGCGCCGAGCTGATCGACACATGGGACGCACAGCGGCTTGCCGATCCCGACAAGACGCGGATCATCCTCACCCACACCAATGCCGAGGTCCGCGAGCTGAACCTGGCCGCGCGCGATCGTCTGCGCGACGCCGGCGAGCTGGGGCAGGACGTGCGGATTTCGGCCGAGCGGGGCGCGCGCGAGTTCGCGACCGGCGACCGCATCATGTTCCTCAAGAACGAGCGAGGGCTAGGCGTGAAGAACGGCACGCTGGGCAAGGTCGAGCGCGTGTCGCCCGACAGCATGGCCGTTCGCCTCGACGATGGCCGATCGGTCGCGTTCGACCTGAAAGATTATGCCCATGTCGATCATGGCTATGCCGCGACCATCCACAAATCGCAGGGCGTGACGGTCGATCAGGGGCATGTCCTCGCCACCCCCGGCATGGACCGCCATGCGGCCTATGTGGCGCTGTCGCGGCACCGTGAGGGCGTCCAGCTCCATTACGGCCGCGACGACTTCGCCGACGATCGGCGGCTTGTCCGCACGCTGTCGCGCGAGCGGACGAAGGATATGGCGTCGGATTATCCCATGTATCGGGACCGCGACGGCGAGGCGCAATCGTTCGCCGATCGGCGCGGCCTGTCGGGCGAGATCCGATTGCCGGATGCGCCCGAGCGCAAGGGCGTGGAGCTTCTAGGCCCGCGTGCTGGCACCATGCGCCAGATGGGCGAAGATCCACGCCCGCGCGAGATCGGCCCCCATGAAGCCAGCGGCCGCGGCGCAGGGGATGCGAAGGCCGCGGCCGAGCGACAGCCGCGGCGCGGCATGTTCGACGGCTTGAAGCTGTCGGCCGAGCCGGCGAAGGTGGCCGAGCCAGCGCAGGGCGCGAAGGAAAAGGCGGCCCCCAAGCGCGGCATGTTCGATGGGCTGAAACTGTCGTCGCGCACGCCGACGCCGGCGAAGGAAGCCCCGGCGCGTGCCGAGCAGGGCCATACCCATGATTTCCGGCGCGCGGTCGAGCGGGCCTCGCGTTCGGCCGAGGCGGTGTTGCAGGCCCGCGCGTCGGGCGGGCCGGTATTGGAGCATCAGAAGGTCGCGCTCGAGCGCGCGACCGAGGCGCTGGACCAGATCAGGGCGGGGGCCTCGCGCGATATGGCATCGGCGTTCCAGCGCGAACCCGGCTTGCTCCATGAGGCGGCGGCGGGGCGCAGCGGCCCGATGATGGATGCGATGGCGCATGAGGCCAAGGTGCGGGCCGATCCGAACTTGCGCGCCGATCGGTTCGTGGAACGCTGGCAACAGCTCTCCCAGGATCGCGACCGGCTTTATCGTGCCGGGGACATGACGGGCCGGGAGAAGGCGGGCAAGGAGATGGCGGGCATGGCGAAAAGCCTTGAGCGTGACCCCCAGGTGGAATCGATCCTGCGCGGCCGTGAGCGCGAGCTGGGGCTTGAGATGGGCATGGGGCGCGGGCGCGACCTTGGCCACCAGTTGACGCACGAACTTGGAATTGGCCGCGATCGTGGCCTTAGCCGGTAAGGAGAAACGATAATGGGCGAGGGTGATGGTCTGGACGACGCGGACGATCCGGCGCGGGCGTTCGAGAAGCTGCGCGGCGAAGTGTCGTTGCTGCGCCTTGCGGTCGAAGGACTGACCGCTGCGCGCGAGAATATCGAGATACCCGACTATCAGCCGACGCTCACCAAGACGCAGGAAATATTGGGCGTGCTGGCCCAGCAGGTCGCGGCGATGCGGAAAAGCCCCGCCTTGTCGATGGACCCGGCGCATATGGCGGGCGAGATCGCCAGCGCCGCCACGAATGCGCGGCGCGAGGATCAGCGCCTTATCACCGAGGCGCGCACGGCGCTGGACCAGGCCGCGCGCGAGATCGGCAATCGGCTCGCGTCGGCGCGGCGCGGCGACGAGCAAAATCGCTGGCTGTATGTCGTCGGCGCTTGCAGCGTGGTGCTAGGGCTGTTGCTCTATGCCTTCCTTGCCGGCCCGCTCGCGCGGGCGACCCCCGATAGCTGGCGCTGGCCCGAGCGCATGGCGACCCGCGTTCTGAATGAACCGGGACCGTGGGGGGCGGGGCAGCGGTTGATGCAGGCGGCCGATCCGGAGAGCTGGGCGCTGATCGTCGCGGCTTCGCCGCTGACGGATGCCAATCGCGAGACGGTGCAGAAATGCCGTGAGCAGGCGGCAAAGGCGGCAAAGCCGGTGCGCTGCACGATTGAGGTCAAAGCGGATAGCGGACAAAAATCATGAACCAGCCAGCTATTGCCGGGGCAGAGGAATGCCAGATGCTTGTCGGTCGAAATTGCCGCGAGCGCCGCGTGCAACTCGCAATGTCGCAGGTAGAATTATCGGAGCGATCGGGCGTTGCCGCGTCGTATCTGTCGCGCATAGAAAACGGACGCGGCAACCCCACGTTGGAACTGTTGGATTCGATAGCGGGCGCGCTGGGCTGTCATGTGGTGGACCTATTCCGCGAGTGACGATCGCGCCGCCCGGTCTGTTCAGCTATCGCGCGGAACATGCTCTGTCTGTAGTCGGGCAATATGGCCGCACTCGACGGTTTCGATCGCTGCCTGACAGTGGGTGGCGGCAATGTCCTGGCCGACCTTGTCAAACAATTTCATCGCCTTCTCGGCCAGCGCGAGGGCTTCCTGGGTCATCTCTTCGCGACGCTTGCTGTCTTTGATCGGCTTCACCGGACACTCCCCACATTCGACGGTCGATAGACGGAAGGGCGCGCGATCGGCGGCGCGCGCCGCCAGTCAAAGACGGGCTGGCTTTCCCGCGTCTTTTCAACCTGGCCCCGCACTTCGCGCACGAGCGCGATGATGAAGCGGGCATCTTCGACGGCGCGGTGCCGGCGAAAGGGCTGGCGATCGAGCTGGCGCAATGCCGCCTCGACATGCTCATAGGCCGCGCCCATCTCTTCGAGCAGGTCCGCGACATGACCGATGGCGCAGGGCGGCTGCTTGGCCGCCAGTGCCGAAAGCGTCATCAGCCACGGCGCGTCGAAATGGGAATCGGCGATGACGCGCGCGCCTCGCACATAGGGTTCCAGCTCCGCGACGACCCGCGCCGGGGGCAGGCCGTCGCGGGCGAGCTGTTCCTTGGAGATGCCGTGCAGGCGTTCGGCCTCCTGCGTCCAGCCCCAGCCCGCCCAGGCATCGGGAGGTCGGATGAGCCAGGAGCGGATCAGGCCATGCTCATCGGCAATCCCGATCTCTATGGGATAGGATCGCCCATGACGGGGCAGGCAGGACGCCTCGAAATCCAGAGCGATGAGCGTCACGGTGCGCCCGTCATCACCAGTTCCGCCCGCAGCTCGCGGGCGTCGGCCTCATACTGGATCGCCAGCAGCCGATGCGCGGATGCCGCTTCGGGCTTGTTCGTCGACTCGGCCGCCGCCCGCTCCTGGCGCGCGCGATCCTCGTAGAAGCGCAGATTGTCGCGCAATTTCGCGCACAAGAACCCATCCTCTGTCATGCCGGCCACATAGCGCAGGACCGGCCTTCAGGCAATATTATTGCGAACGAATTGCAATAAGGAGGCGTATCAGTTCCTGCATCACCGCTGCTGCCGGTGTATCAATTATGGAACCACCCCAGCGCCGATCGGCGTCGGTGAGATCGTTTAAACGACTTGGCGGAGAACAGTCCCGCGAGCGTGCGGAACTGCACTTTATTTGCAATTCTTAATGCTTTTCCTCTAAACGACACGCGCCCGCCGAGAGGGGGGCAGAGGCGTGGAAACCTCTCAATGTAAGACGAGCTTCAGCGACCGGGCAGCGGACACGCATGTCCAAGGCCCTTGGCCCAAAGGTGTTCGCGCCTGACTTACATCAGGTTTCCAATGGCCGGTTGCTGCCGGCTGCACGCTTCCGATTTGGTGGCGTGCAGTCGGCTGTCCGATCGGCCGTCGCCGGCGAGTGTGGATGGAGCTTTGCGGTAGGGGTAGGAAGCGCGTGAACAGTCATCTCCCTGTCGGTCGATTGGCCGAACGTCTGGAATCCCTGCCGCGCGAACATGCCTGGTTCGCGATCCTCGTTGCCGTCACCGCCCTTTCATGGGCGAACCACGCCTATCCCGGCGCTGGCCTGGCTCCGCTCTACATTCCGATCATATGCGCCGCCGCATGGGCGCTGGGCGAACGTGCTGCGTATTTTGTTGCTTTGCTTACCGCGATCCTCGCCATCGTTCCGCATCTGGACGATGGCGGGGTCTCGGCCTCGCTGGTAGTCCGAACCAGCGTGCGGGTCGCGACCTATCTCTTTGTCGCCGCAATGATCGTGAGCTTCCGCCGATCGTTTGACCGCCAACGGCATCTCGCGCTGCGCGACCGCAAGACCGGCGCGCTGAACGGCGAGACGTTCAACGAGCGGTTTTCAGAGGCGCTTACCGTCGCCAGCAGGGCCAGCGAGACGCTGTTGCTGGCGATCTTCGATCTTGACGATTTCAAGGGCGTCAACAGCGCCCACGGCCATGCCGCTGGCGACGCCGTGCTACGGACCTTTGCGCGCGGGGCGGCGGGCAGCATCAGGCGCGAGGATGCTTTCGGGCGGATCGGTGGCGACGAGTTCGCGGTGTTGCTCCGCGTGCATCCAGCGGACGCCGGCGAGATGTTCGCGCGCACGCTTCATTCGCGTGTGTCGGCCGTGCTGGCTGCGGGCGAGCATCCGGTGACGTGCAGCATGGGCGCGCTAGTCATTCCGCCGCACGTCCCGCGCGATCCGGCTGCGCTCATGCACGCGGCCGATCAGGCGATGTTCGTGGCGAAGCGGGCCGGCAAGAACGCCTGTGAAATCACTTGGGCGGACCAGCCCCAGCGCGACGGGCGCGAGCGGGCGAGCGGCCCGCTTCGCGAGCAGCCTGCATGACGGACAAGACCGCCCTGCGCGGTCGCGCGGTCGCGTTGATGGCCGAGGCGCTCGATTTGCTCGACCGCGCCGGAGAGGATGCCGCCGCGATCTATCTTCAACAGGCGCATGACATTGCCGCGCGCCTGACTGCCTTGCGCGCCGATGATGCTGCCGATCCCGATCGGCGCGCGCAGGAGCGGGCGACGTCGCTCGATCCCGCGCTGGTGAAGGCGATCGGCGGGGCGCTGGCGGTTGTGAGCGCGCTTCTGGAAAAGAGCGGCATCGCGACCACGGACGATTTCGCGCAGGCGCTGGGCATATATGCCACGGTCAGCAAGAACGAGAATGAGGACGAGGGCCTGGCCCTCGCCTATTGGGCCGCAACCTTGCGCGATGTGGCGGAGTATCGAAGGGACAAAGGGTAGCGGATCGGCGTGAAACAGGGATTTCCATCGGCGTCTGTGGGGGAATGGCGATGGAAAGAGGGCGGAGCGCGCGACCCCGGCTCCGCCCTCACACCAACAAGGAGACGCGCATGGAGTGCAGTGTCACGGTGCTGGTTGTCGAGGACGAACCGCTTGTGCGGATGATGGCGGCCGAAATCTTCGCAGATGCGGGCTACTGCGTTTGCGAGGCGGGCGACGCGCTGGGCGCGCTGTCGATCCTCGAAACCCGCAACGACATTCGCGCGGTCCTCACCGATATTGAAATGCCGGGGAACATGAACGGCGTCGCCCTGGCCGCCGCGATCCGCGAGCAATGGCCGGAGATCGCCATTCTTGTCAGCTCGGGCCGGGTGTTCCCCAGCGAGGCGGCTTTGCCGCAGGGTGTCGGCTTCCTCGCGAAGCCCTGGCGGATCGACGAAGTTGTGAACAGGGTGGCGGAATTACTGTAATCGCCGCGCGTCCTGAACGGGAGAAAATCGGATGACGGGGAATGTCGCAGGCGTGCCCGCTTCGCGCGCTACCGCACTCGATTACATGGAACGCGCCCTCGCGATCTTGCGGACGCTCGATGGAAATAGCGCGAAATCGGTGGAACATCTTGTAGAGGCGATCGACGCCGCGATGCCCGCGCCATTGGCCAAGATGACAGCCGACGAAACGGAACTCACCTGGCAGATGTCCTATGTCGCGCAGAGGGTCTTTCAGCTTCATAACAAATACGAGATGACGTTTGAGCAAATCGCGCAGCGCCTTGGCATCACGGCGGACCAGGCCCGCGAACATCTCGATTATGTCGAAATGATAATCAACGCGCCGCCGCCAACCAAGGACGTTTAAACGCCCTCCCCTGCCCGCCTGTCCGAATATCGCTCCGCCAGTTCCCGCCAAAAGGCGAGGGGCCGCTCGGGCAGAGAGTAATCGACGTGTCGGGCTTGGTTCTTGCCCTTGTAGGCAGAGTGCGCGACTTGCGCCAAATCCGCGAGCGCGTCCGCCTCTTCATCATCGCTGATGCCGCTGAATAAGGGAACATCGCAGCCGCGCTCGCGGGCATCGGCGAGATCGTCGAGCATGATCCACATTGCCTGATAGGCGGTGCCGGGGTGCTGGAACTCTTCGCCACCAATCCCGATATGCTCGGTTATCACATGGTCGCGGCCGCTTTCCAGGGCCGCCAAAACAAGAGCCGGGGGGAGCGTTTGCCGCAATGCTTCCAAACCCTTCTCCCCCGCCAGCGTATCGACCCAATCGGCTAGCATATGGACGATGATTCGTTCGCCGTAGGTGATCCGCTGCGGCGACGGCGATTCCACATAGCGTTCGATCGCCTCGGCCGCGCAGGCGGCGAGGCTTCGCCCCGTCGCGTCGGCAATCTTCGCAAGGCGCGCCTCTATATCCTTCGACAGCTCGATTTCCAGCATCCGGTTCCACTCCACCTATGCGCGGGATTCACGCGCCCAACTATGTGTGATAAAGGACATTATCACATATTTGGAGCAACGCAGGACGAGGATGGAAATGCGCGCGGTGCATGAGACGATCGAAGGCCCTTTTGCGATCGGGGAGGATTTGGCCGTCTATGGCCTCATCACCCAGGGGGCCGCCCTGCAGGGCGGCGTCAAGATGGTCTTGCACGGCACGATCGGCGGCGACCTCACGGTCGAGCCGGGAGCGCGCGCGATCATCCACGGCACTGTCGCAGGGCGCATCTACAACAAGGGCGGGCGGGTCGAGCTGTTCGGCATGGCCGCTGCGGTCGAGAACCTGTCCCCCGATGCCGCGACGATCATCGACGGCGCGGCGCATGTCCTTCGGGGCCGGCGATTGGAGACGGTGCGATGACCGACAGAGCGTTTAAACGGCCCGGAGATCCACAGCTAGGAGGGAGCCTTGATGCACAAGGATGACGACACGGCTTTCGCCGACAACTATGCTGAGCGCGATCAGGCTAGGGCGCTGCGCGAGCAGGCCCGCACGGGCGGCCTGCGCTTCGAGGCGTATCTACCCGGCGATATGGCCGATTGGCTGTTGGCGCAGGTCGAGCAGGGCCATTTCGTCGATCCGTCCGAGGCGGTGTTCGCGATCGTCAAGAACTTCATCGAGATGGAGCCACACCGCGATTTGCGCGACGAGCTGCTACGCCGGATATTGGATGCGTCGGTTGTGCGCGGCCTTGAGGACGTGAAGGCGGGCCGCGTCCGCCCCGCCGAGGAAGTGTTTGACGAGCTGCGCCGCAAAATGGCCGAGCCGCGCCCCGAGCCAGCGCGTTGGGCGAAGATCGCGCGATGAACGAGCTGGCCCCCCTGCCCCCGCCCCCATCTTCTTCGGCGCTGGCGTTGCCGGCGCTGGTGGCGTCGGCCGACGAGGCGGCGCGGCTGCGCTTCCTTGAGTTCTTCGCCGTCACCATCCGCAATCCGCATACCCGCCGCGCTTATATGCGCGCGGCGGGTGAGTTCCTGGCCTGGTGTGAGGCACGCGGCGTCGCCTCGCTCGCCGGCGTGCAGCCGCTCCACGTCGCGGCCTGGATCGAGGCGCAGGGGGGCGAGCTGGCCCCGCCCAGCGTCAAGCAGCAGCTCGCCGGCGTGCGGAGCCTGTTCGATTGGCTGGTAATGGGTCAGGTGGTGCCGGCGAACCCCGCCGCATCGGTGCGCGGGCCGGCCTATAGCCAGCGGCGCGGCAAGACGCCGGTGCTGGTGCCCGACGAGGCGCGGCACTTGCTCGATACGATCGACGTTGCCACCCACGCCGGCCTGCGCGACCGCGCCTTGATCGGCCTCATGGTCTATTCGTTCGCGCGGATCGGCGCGGCGCTGGCGATGCGGGTCGAGGACGTGTTCATGCAGAACAGGCGGCTATGGGTCCGCCTGCACGAAAAGGGCGGCAAGCGCCACGAAATGCCCTGCCACCACAATCTTGAGGACTATCTGACCGCCTATATCGACGGGTGCGGCTTGCGCGAGGATCGCAAGGGGCCGCTGTTCCGCACGATCGCGCGCGGCACCGGGCAGTTGAGCGAAACCCCCCTGCCCCAAGCCAATGCTTTCGCGATGGTGCGTCGGCGCGCGGCGGCGGCCGGGATCGGCACGGCGATCGGCAACCATTCATTCCGCGCGACCGGAATCACCACCTATCTGAAAAACGGCGGCACCTTGGAGACGGCCGCGACGATGGCGAACCACAGCTCAACGCGCACCACCCAGCTCTACGATCGGCGGCCCGATGACGTGACGCTCGACGAGGTGGAGCGGGTGTTGATCTAGGCGATGGACGGGAGCGCCGATCAGCCGAGGCCGACCTATATCGACCCATCCTTGGCGCGCGGCCTGGTGCGCCATGAGGCGCGACAGCTCAGGGATGCCCATGAGCAAATCCGCCATATTCCCGATGAATTATACAGGGTGATCGTTGACCGCTTCAAAGGCCGTCGCCGGCTTTCGGCATCCAACCTAAAATTGCTGGCAGGCGAGATCGACAGGAAGGCGTCCAGCGCGCTCAGTTCCATTTGTTCGAGTATGACGCAGCGCACACCGAGCCGCTTCCGGCCCGGATCAGTGCGATACGACATCGTGCATTATGTCGTCGGGGCCGTCGAGCAGTCCGCTGTGGCGGGCAGGACGCCGATGGACCGCATCATGCGCCTGTGCGTGTTTGCGGCCAGGCTGGATCAGCGCGAGGTGGCGATGAGCTTCCGCGAGCTGCCGCTTTGCTTTTGGGAACATGCGGCCCGCCGCTATCTCGTAAGGGGCGGCGGAGAACATGACGCGGCGGTGCGCTCGATCGCGCGGCGACTGGCGACAACCTATATCCTGCCGGCCTTGGCCGTGCGCGCGACCGGGGGGCAGGCGAACGGATCGCCGCTCGCCATACCGTTCGCCGGCGGCCTGCTACTCGGTCGTTTCCAGGCCGAGCCAAAGATCGACAATTCAGGCGGTCATGTGACCTTCAACAAATATTGTATGCGGAATCACACCGTCTTTTACCCCACCCCGACGAATTTCGTCGTGCGAACCTACGTCAATCCGAAGCTGTTGAGGCCGGAACAGCATGAGATCGTGCGCGAGATGGAGGCATGGCTTGCGGCGCACCAGGCCGAAGCCGAGGCGGCCGTCATGCAATATCACCGGCTTGAGGATAACGACCAGGGCGAGTTTCTGGACTCCGCGAGCTGGGCGACGCTGCAAGCCGATTTTCAGGCTTTGTGGCCCCGGCTTTCCGCGCAGCTTTAGGTAGGGAAATAGCCCATTTGGGCCAATAACTCGGCGGCTTCGCCATCATCGCGCAAGCGGCCACCTACGACGAAGGCGCTATGATGCTCTCCAAAAGGCCGCAAACGGGCAACGATGTCCCGGTGCCCGTCCTCTCCGGCGAACCATACCAACGTGCCATCCGGCGCATATTTATGATTCCCCTTGAATAGCGCGTTCAGCAGTTTGTTTGCGAAATCGTCATTTTGAACACGCCGCATAATTTCAGGTGATTTGGAAAGGTCGCGGGCAAGCCAGAGCCAGTGCCGCCACACCTTTTCGTCCCACATATGGAATTCGTCCCAAGCCTGATGCTCGCGGATTTCATCTTCTGTTGGGATCAAGGGTGCAGCGGACATTACGCCGCCAGCGCCGGCGCACAGGACCAGCGGCCACCCTCCCAATGGAACCCCACCCGCTGCGCGTTGGCGATCGCGGGCGGCTCGCCCTTGCGCCAGAACGCCCGCATCTTGGCCCGGTCATCCATATGGGCGTCGGCGACGATCGCGCGCGCGGCCTGGATGAACTGCCCATGCCCGAACACATAGACCGGCGATGCGACTGGCATGGCGGCGAGCCGCGCCAGCGCCGCCTCGCAGCGCCGGAGCAGGGTGGCGAAGCTCTCCGCCCCTTCCCCGTCGCAATAATCAGGATCGGCCGCGCTCCAATAGCGTTCGAGGTGCGGCATCCGCTCCGCGCTGCGCGTGCCGTTCCAGCGCGCCGGTTGCAGATAGGTGAACTCTTCGATCGGCCACACTTCGACCGGCACGCCGGGAAAGCGCGCGATCGTCGGCGCGGCCGTCTGCTGCGTGCGGGTATAGGGCGACGTGACGATGAGCGCGGGCGCTTCTATCCAGCTTGCCGCAACTTCGCGCGCCTGTTCCTGGCCCAGCTCCGTCAGCTCGATCGCGCCGAGATCGTGGCAGGGCACGCCGGCGTTGCCGGTGCTTTGGCCGTGGCGGATGAATATGGCCCGCATGTGCGTCATCTATCCGAATACCTCGCTATGAGAGCCAAGGCGCGCGAGGCGCAGCGTTTCGTCGTCGGGCTTGGCGTAGATCAGCACCAGGTCCGGCTTGATGTGGCAATCGCGATAGCCCGCCCAATCGCCGCTCAGATCATGGTCGCGGTATTTGGGATCAAGCGGCGTGTCGGTCGCGAGCGCGGCCAGAACGGGCTGAAAATCGGCGTCGAGGGTCGCCCGGTGCCGGCCTTTCAATTCCCGCTTGTAGTCGCGCTTGAACCGGGTCGAGCGATCAATCGTCCGCATGGAGGTCCGCCATCAGCGCCTCGACGCTGGCGAACTTGGTTCCCTTCCCCGCCGCCAGCTCCGCCATTGCCTCGCGCGTCGCGGCGTTCGGCACCTTGACCTCGAAAGGCAGGCGACGTTCATCGGCGATACGCAGCATCAGCAGGCGGATCGCGTCGGAGATCGAAAGCCCCATCGCGCCCAGCGCGGCGGTGGCGCGTTCCTTCGTTGCATTGTCGATCCTGGCGCGAACATAGGTGTCGGAAACAGCCATTGGGATTTCCTTCTGAAAACGTAGTCCTAATGTAGTCACAAAATCCGATTTTGGCAAGATCGCTGCGAGGATTTCGCGAGCGATGTGCCGGCGTCGATGTTCGGTTGAAGGGGAAAGGCGATCCTGGCCGCCTTTCCCCAGCAGCAGATTACGACCGCCTGCTTACTTCCCACAGCCATGTTTCAAAGCAGCCGGGGCCGCGTGCGATGTGCTGGATCGCGCGCAGCATCCGCCATCGCACTATCCAGCGAAACGTCCTCATACTCCGCGCAATTTCGGCATAGTTCTTTCCTCCAACCCGATTGCAGACAAAGGTTTCGCGCGCGATCGGCGGCATGGTTTCGAACAGGATGCGTGAGCCGGACAGTTGCCCGCCCGCGCAGCTCGCTCGCAATAGCTCGCCGAGCGATGCCCCAATAGCGGTTCATGCCTTTGTAGGCGTCGTGGTCCACGAAGGCCCATATTTCGAGATCGGTGCGGTGGAAATCGTCCCGATCGCGCCGCCTGGTGTCGGCATAGCGGCCGACCAGCATCAACCGATGCAGCGTCCCCCGCTTCGGGGCGCGGTCCCGCCTGTTCACAAAATGAAGGCGCAGCAGGCGGGCCGCGCGCTCTACTTCGATTTGTCTCCTGTGCGTAAGGTGCGCCACTCGCTCCGTAACACGGTCGCGCAACTGCCAGTTTTGCTCGAATGTCAACGGCTCGTTGGCTCCCGCAAGGGAACTCGCTGCAATCCGTTTGCCGGTCATAGACTTGCCTCCATGCCGCATCCGTGGTGGCAAATCGGGAGTGGCAAACGGACGCGGCTTTAAACCAGCTCCCGCGCGAATCGCGCTGTCGCAGCGTCAGCCCGAAAGCCAGGCAAGCCATGTCCACGGCGTTTAAGCTATCGCTTATACAGTAAAACGATAGCTAATACTCAAATAAGCGATAGCGTCAACGGGTTTGCCTTGGAGAACGAAACCTTGCCCGATAGCGACAGGGCATGGGACGACCGCCTCTTGGAATGAAGCCGACGACGATCCGGCTACCGCTCGAAACGATGCGCCGCATTGAGATGCTGGTTGGCAAGAAGAGGATCGCGAAATTCATCCGCGAGGCGATCGAGAGCGAATTGGAGCGCCGGGAGAAGGCGGAACCACCCACCGAAATGATTGCGAAATTCATCCGCGAGACGGTGGAAAGTGAGTTGCAGCGCCGGGAAAAGGCGAAGTCTCCCACCGAATAGAGCTAGGTTTAGATGCGGGCGGGGACATGCGCCTGCCGCTGTCGCGGCACCGTGGCCCTACTCGCTTCGCTCCCCAAGCCCGCAAGCGGTCTTGGCCCAAGGTGACGACCCACATGGCGGGGGCGAGATCGCAAGCGGATCTCGCTTCATGGTGCCGGCGTTCGCCGGCGTCGATGTTCGTTCAAGGGGGGAAAGGCGGTCCCGGCCGCCTCTCCCCCGCAACGGGATTAGACGGGGCCGTGCCTCGCTGCGCTGCGGCCGCACCACCCCCATCGAATCCCGCTGCCCCCCTCTCTCGCCGGCGTTCTTGGGCGTCCGTGTTCCGGCCGATGGCATGGCCATCGCCGGACAGGCGATTTGAAGGGAGTAAGGACGATGACCCACCAAACCCGCGAAAGCTGGCTCAATGCCGTGGCGCTGGGCATGGCTCCGCTGTTCGAGGCGCTGGACGCCCCCCTGCCCGACCGCGTGCGCGTGGCGATCGGCTTCACCAGCAGAGGCGCGAAGGGCAAGGCGATCGGCGAGTGCTGGGACAACCGCTTGAGCGCGGACGGGCATTTTGAAATCTTCATCCGGCCCGACCTGGCGCACGCGCCCGACGCCATGCCCGCGCAGATCGCGGCCATCCTCGCGCATGAGCTGGTCCATGCCGCAGTCGGCATCCCGGCAGGGCATGGGAAGGCGTTTAAACGGGTCGCCCTTGGCCTTGGTCTTGTCGGGCCGATGCGCGCCACCACCCCCGGCGAAGCGTTCCTTGCGGCCATCGTGCCGATTCTCGCCGATGTTGGCCCCCTCCCCCATGCCCGTCTCGACACGGACGGAGCGTCGACCGCGCCGAAGAAGCAGAAAACCCGGATGCTCAAATGCGAGTGCGCGACGTGCGGCTATACCGTCAGGACCGCGCGCAAATGGCTTGAGCAGGCCGGAGCGCCGCTTTGCCCGATCGAGGATCACGGCCAGATGGAGCATGAGCCACTGGACGATGACGAGGCCGAGCCGGAGGAATGATGCGCCGCGCTTTCGTCAGTTCAGATTCAGCGCCGCCCTATCGTCATTTCAGCGACGATAGGGCTTTCCCTCTCGGTCTATCGTGTATACAAGTATAGGACTATACGTGTAGGAGTGTAGCATGAAGGTTCTCGCCATTCTCTCGCAGAAAGGCGGCGTCGGGAAAACGACGCTCGCCACCTGTCTGGCAGTCGCGGCCGAGCAGGCCGGCAAGGTCGCCGCAATCATCGACCTGGACCCGCAGGCGACGGCCTCGTTCTGGAAAGACGTGCGCCAGCTCGACACGCCCGCCGTTGCGTCGATTCAGCCGGTGCGCCTGCCCGCCATGCTCAAAGCCTGCGAGGATGCCGGCACCGATCTTGTCGTGATCGACGGGGCAGCGGTCGCGCGCGACGTGGCCTATGAGGCAGCGCGCCAAGCCGATTTCATCCTGATCCCGACCAAGACGGCCGTATTCGACACCATGAGCATGACGCACACGCTCGATGTTGTGCGCCAGCTCGACCGCGCCTTTGCCGTGGTCCTTACCTTCGTGCCCCCACAAGGTCAGGAAACCGGCGATGCGATTCAGGCCGTGGCGGAGCTGGGCGCGACGGTTTGCCCGGTGACGATCGGCAACCGCAAAGCCTTTTTCCGCGCCCAAGCCGCAGGCCAGGCCGTGCAGGAGTTCGAGCCGCACGGACCAGCGGCCGACGAAATCCACCGGCTATACGAGTATACAACTATACGCCTATACAATGAAGCGGAGGCGGCGTGATGGCGAAGGGCGGAAACAGTCTGCAAGCGGTGCTGAACCGCGCCAAGGCGGACGGAGACGCGGCCCCGGCACCAGCGCCGGCGATCGAGCCGGTAGACGTGTCCCGCAAGGCCCCGCCGAGCGGCCGACAGGGGACCAAGTTGATTGGCGGGCATTTCCCCCCGGAGGTCAGCACACAGCTTCGTATCATCGCGGCCGAGGAAGGGACGACCGTTCAAAGCCTGCTAGGCGAGGCGCTGGACGACCTGTTTGTGAAGAAGGGCAGGGGGCGGATCGCCGGCTAGTATAGGCGTATACAGCTATACGCCTATACTAGCGCAAGGGGGCTGTCTTGTGCTTGTTGCGGCAGAAGCCGATGAAGGCGGCGCGGGGGCTTTTCAGTTCCGGCCGCCCGCTGTCGATCCACCATGACACCCATTGGTCATAGAGCGCATACACGTCATAGCCAGGCGCAACGCTCTTGGCGTCGTGGAAGCCTTCGGGGTCGATATAGGGCCGCTCGGGTTCCGCCTCGATCGCCTCGACCGTATCCAGCGCCTCGCGATTGCGGAACGTGACCGTATCGCCGTTCATCTCCACGGCATAGTCGGGCAGATGATCGTGCGCGACGAGATCGCGCAGCATCGAGCGGAACACGCGCAAATGGCTACTCGCGCCAGTCTTTTTCTGTAGCGTCTCGACCGAGATCGACCATTTTTCCTGCGCGCCGCAATGCTTGCGCGCCAGCTCGTAGATGCGCCGTTCGAGCGGCTTGCGGAGGCGGAAATAGTCGCGGTGCAGCGTCAGGACGCTGCGCCCCTCGACCATCTTGAACAGCCAGTCAGAGAGCGTGACCTTGATTTCCGACATTTGGCCGGAGCGGGTTTGCCGCACGATCCGCCATTCGTTGATGAGGCCGAAACCTTCGGTGATTTCCTCGCCATCGGCCTTGATGTTCGTGGTGATCCGCGTCCCCGACAGCCGCTCGAACGCGCTCCGCAGCCGGTCATAGCCGTCACCATCGGTTTGCCGGTTGGTCCACACCAGCAGATCGCGGGCGGTCAGGTGCAAAGTGCGGCTCGGCCGCTCGCCCTGGTTCATCTTCCCGATGAGCTGGGAGATGCAGTAGATCAATATGTCCTTGTCGTGGATCGTCGCCAGCCCTTTGACGCTGGGGACGATTTCGAGCTTGTTGCCGTTATGCTCGTAGCGGAACACGCGCCGATCGGGCTTGGTCGCGAGCGAGAAAATCGGATGCTCCATCGAGGCCATGTCATCCTTGGGGATGGCGTCGAGAACATCGCAAATGAACAGATCGGGATCGGGATAGCGAACCGGCAACAGGGGAGGGCGACCCTCCGCGCCGTTCGGGGTTTCGTTGACGGCAAGCGGAAGTTCGGGGTTTCGTTGACGGTCAGGCTCGATTCGGGGTTTCAT
>NZ_CP139981.1 GCF_034424525.1 Sphingobium yanoikuyae | reverse complement strand
GCGGACCTCCCTTCGTCGGTCCCGCGAGGCCAAGCACCATCGCTCCCGAAAGCACGCTTTCGAGATTGACTTTCGCCGCAGCACCACCGATAAAGAGAGCCAAGTTAGAAGCGCTCACTTCGGTGGCACAAACAGCCCTCGCTCAGCCAAGCGAGGGTTTTTTGTTGTCCTGTCGCCTCGGGGAGCCACCCCGCACGCAACAGATGAATCGCCGACTCCAAGGCGGAATCAGCGCGTCATAACTGGCTCAAGTTTAAGGGGTTGGCAAGAATAAGCGTGCGCGCACGCTTATAACGCGCTCGTCACGCCAATTTGCGGTAGTGGCGCAGATAGTCGGGATATTCGATCCCGCGTGCCTTCAAGAGATTGATCGTCGCCTCTTCGACCAGGGCAGCAACGGACGTTTGTTCGCGCTCAGCGAGGTTCTTGATCTCGGCCGCCAGCTCGGGTTTCACCGATGCTGCGAGATTTCGCGTGTTGGCGCGGCTCGGCCGACGCCGGGGCAAAGGAACCGGGAGAAGAGGGTCTTCCTGTCTTTTCGGGCGCGCCATAGGTCTAGAACACAAGAGGTTGGTGTGGTGCCGGAATAAGCGTGTTGACACGCTTAATGGCTGTAATGTGGTTGCGCGGCAAGAGACGACAAGCCGGGTTGCCCTCGCCGTCAAAGCGAGGATAGACATATCCTAATCGGTAAAAGGGAATAAATCACGATGCCGCATAGCGACGATTGGCAGTATGATCCGATCCTTGAGCGCGAACTAACCACCCGCCGCCCTGCTGGGGGAATGATCCAAGCGGTCGAAATTGCGCAACTGCCGTCGAGTGAATGGATCATCAATGTCAAAGTATCGTGGCGTGGCGATAAGTGGCTGAATGTCTGCCTATTCGAGCAACCAACGCTTAAAACCTACAAGCGACTGTCAAGCGCTGTGCGGCATGTCGTGCTCGATTACGGATATGAGGATGACCATATCCGATTGGTTCCCGACAAACAATGCAGCAACAAATTGGCGTTTTAGGCTTCCCTTTCCCCCTCATCGTGATATGTGCATAAATCTCGATGACGAGGGAGAAAGCGATGAAAGCTTTTAATTTCGCGCTCGCGACCGCCTTGGTGGGGGCTGCGGTGCAATCGACCCCCGCTGTAGCGTCGGATAATACTTGGGCATGTGAGGTTGTGCTGTGCATCTCCAACCCGGGTGGTCCGACGCAATATCCAGCCTGTGTTCCACCGATAACGAAACTGTGGCGCGTGCTGGCTCTCGGCGGCAGCTTCCCGACATGCACGGGCGGGGGCATCGCCAAGACCAAATACAAGAAGCCGGATGATGGGAGGCCTGGTCGCTTGACGGTCACTTGGACTGACGGGCGGCAACAGACCTACTATCAGCCGCGCAACTGACCGGGAGCGGGAACGTGTTCCTCGAAACCGGGGCCGTTCTTTCGCTGGCGGCGCAATGCGCCCCAGCGGTAGCGCCGCATACGATCGCCGCGATCGTGGATGCGGAATCTTCGAACTATGTTTTTGCGATCAACGTCAACGGCGTGGCCAGTCAGCCTCGCCGTCCGCGTAATGAGGCTGAGGCCATCGCAACCGCGCGCTCCTATGTGGCTCGCGGCTACAGCGTGGATCTCGGCCTCGGCCAAATCAATTCACGCAACATGGGATGGCTCGGCCTAACGTGGGACACTGTTTTCAAGCAGTGCTCCAATATCGAAGCGGCAGGCCGGGTGCTCCTGTCCAATTTCCGTTCGGCCAAGACGGGGCGCACCCCGCAAGAGGCCCTTCGGGTCGCACTCAGCATGTATAACACAGGCTCTCAATCGAGAGGTTTCCGCAACGGCTATGTCGCCCGCGTGGAGAACGCAGGTCGCCGCGTCAGCGGTCGGCCTGCGACCGCAATCCCGACTGTCATCGTGGGCGATCAGCCCGCCAGCGCCGCCATGAGCGACACTGGCGCCGGTCGTGTGCCGGTGGAGCTGGCGGAAATCGCAGCGGAGAACATGGAGGCGGCTCCACCGCCTGCACCGCCTGCGTGGGATGTTTTCGGCCGCGCCCAACACGCGCGGATTGGTTCGTAAGGCGAAGATAGGAGTTATCGAATGTTTCGTATCTGGAAGATCAAGGCTGAATCCCGGCTCGATGCGCTGCTCGCGCGTCTCAAGCCCTCGCCGCTCATGGCGCGCGCGCTGCCCCTGTCGCTGCTGGCAAGCCTGCTCGTAGCGGAGCCGGCTTTTGCGCAGGCAAACTTTGAAGGCCTGGCCGACAACATTCTCGGCCTGCTGAGCAACGGTTTGCTCCGCACGCTTGCGATCATCGCGATCATCGTCGTTGGCCTTCTGTGGTTCCTCGGCCGCGCGTCGGTGCAGATGCTCGTCACGGTCGTAGTTGGCGTGGTGATCGTGTTCTCCGCGCCTTGGATCGTCGACACGATTACGGGGTGATCGGGGATGGACGGTCAGGAAGAAATGACAAAAGACCCGCTGTTCTTGGCCGTCACCCGCCCCGCTTTGTGGGCGGGTGTTCCCATTGAAGCGGGCGCGCTCATCATCATGGCGGGCGCAATCACGTTAGTTGGTTCGGGCAATCCTCTCTACGGCGGCGCGGCCGCCGTCGCGCTTTATGCGATGGCGCGGCTTATCGTTCGGCATGACGTGAACGCATTCCGGCTGATCTTCCTGTGGGGCCGGACCAAAGCGGCGAACCGGAACCGCGTCTTTTGGGGTGGATCGAGCTACACGCCGCTGCCGCTCTACGGAATCAAGCGAAAGGGATTTGGTCGTGGTGTTCGGTAAGAGCGCGCTCGCGGAGAAGGTGCCTTTTGACAAGGCCAAACGGGAGGAAATGCCCGAGAAATTCTTGCCGTATTCGCGGCATGTCAATGAGCATGTGGTCGCCCTCGATAACGGCGATCTGATGCTCATGCTCGAACTGGATGGACGGCCCTTTGAGACTTCGGACGTGCGCGATCTGAATGATTGGCACACGCGCCTCAACGGGGTCTGGCGCAATATCCATGACGAGCGGCTTTCGATCTGGACGCACATGTTGCGGATGCGCGTGCGCGACTATCCAGGCGGCACGTTCCGCTCGCATTTCGCCGCGAAGCTCGATCAAAAATACTATGAGCGGATGACGGCCGAACGCATGTTCCGCAACCGCTTCTTCATGACGGTCGTGATCCGCCCAACAGCAAACGCGACCGACAAGCTGATGGATTTCCTGCGCAAGAAGCAGGAGGACAAGAACGCCAATATCGCGGAAGCTCTAGAGCTGCTGGAAGACAAGGTGCGCGATCTGGAAAAGCTACTGCTGCGCGTTCGTCCGCGCCGTGTCGGCATCTATGAGCACCGGGGTCTCCTGTTCTCCGAACCGCTGGAAATATTGAACCAGGTGATGACCGGGCGCTATCGGCGCTGTCCTCTGGTCCGTGGCCGTCTCGGCTCGGCGCTCTATGCGAGCCGCGCCATCATCGGCGCTGAGACATTTGAGGTCCGCGACGCCGATCATTCGATGTTCGGCGGCATTTTCGGCATTCGCGAGTATCCGTCATCGACAACGCCGCGCCAGTTTGAATCGCTGCTTTCGGTCGATTTCAGCCTCGCCATAACGCAGTCGTTCACGTTCCTGTCGCGCACAGCGGCAACAGAACGGTTTCGGCTTCGCCAGACCCAAATGGCGAACGCCGGTGACAAGGCGATCAGCCAGATGGATGAGCTGATCGACGCGGCCGACGATTTGCAATCGAACCGCTTTGTGCTGGGGGACCATCATTTCACGCTGACGGTGTTCGCGGAAGATTTGAAGAAGCTGCGCGATAACATGTCGATCGCGCGCGCGGCGCTGGCCGATACGGGCATGGTCGCCGCCCGCGAAAGCGCGGCGCTGGAAGCTGCCTATTGGTCGCAGCTGGTCGGCAACTTCGCGTGGAGGGCGCGCCCCGCGCCGATCACGTCATATAATTTCTCGGCGTTCTCGCCCTTCCATACGTTCCCTGCAGGGCACGAGGACGGCAATCATTGGGGGCCTGCGGTCGCCTTGCTCAAGACAAGCGCTCGCAGCCCCTATTACTTCAATTTCCATTCGGCAGACCTGGGCCATTCGATGGTCATTGGTCCATCGGGCGGCGGTAAGACGGTGCTGGTCAACTTCCTGATGGCGCAGCTCGAAAAGTTCAACGCGCGCTATATCTTCATCGACAAGGATCAAGGCGCGGAAATTTTTGTCCGAGCCAGCGGCGGCACCTATCTCGCGCTGCGCAACGGGGAACCTACGGGCTTCGCTCCGCTCAAGGCGCTCGACAATACGGCTTCCCATCGCGCGTTCCTCGGTCGCTTCATCCGCCAGCTGGTGAAGCAAGAGGGGGCGCCGATCACGGTGCAGGAATCGCACCTGATCGACGATGGCATCGAAGCCGTGATGAAGCTGCCACGCGAGCAACGCTCGCTGTCGGCGCTGCGGACCATGCTCGGCATGTCGGACTCGGGCGGCGTCGGCGCGCGCCTAGTCAAGTGGACCTCCGAGGGGAACCTTGGCTGGGTTTTCGATAATGAGGAAGATTCCATGTCTCTCGAAGCCCGTTTCGTGGGCTTCGATATGACCGACTTCCTCGAAAACGCGGAAATCCGCACGCCGGTCATGCTCTACCTGTTCGAGCGGATAGACGCGCTCCTGACAGGCGAGCGCATGGTTATTGCGATTGACGAATTTTGGAAGGCGCTGGCCGATCCGGCGTTCACGGCATTCGCGCAGGATGGCCTCAAGACATACCGCAAGCGCAATGCGTTCCTCGTCTTTGCAACACAGTCGCCTGCGGACGCGCTGCGGTCCACGATCAGCCATTCGATCTTGGAGCAGGTCGCGACGAAAATCTTCCTGCCCAATCCGTTCGGCCAGCGCCGGGATTACATCGAAGGCTTCTCGCTCTCGGAGGCGGAATTTAAGCTGGTGCGCGAAGAGCTGTCGCCGGAAAGCCGCAAATTCCTCGTGAAGCAGGGCCATGACTCCGTTGTGGTCGGCCTGGATCTCATTGGCATGGACGATGAACTGGCCGTGCTGTCGGGCCGCGCTGAAACAACGGGCGTGGCCCGCGAAGTGATTGCCGAACTGGGCAATGATCCGAAGCTCTGGTTGCCGGAATTTCACCGGCGCCGGCGCCCAAGCTGAAAGGAGTGAGACTATGAAGCAGCTTATCTTGGCGGCTGTGTCGATCGGGAGCCTTGCGGCCGCGACGCCAGCCAGTGCGCAGGGTATCCCTGTGTTCGATAGCACGTCGGTGCTCAAGCATATCGAACAAATCCAGAAGACCATGCAGATGATCGAGCAAGGTCGCCAGCAGATTGCGGAAGCGCAGCAGCTCTACCAAGGGTTGAACCAGCTGACCGATGTTTCCTCGATCGCCAACCAGCTTAAGACAGATTCACTTCGCACCCTGGGCGTTGATGTGAACTCGCTCGAACGCATGGCGCGCGGCGATTTTGGCGGCGGCGGCAGCTACGGCGGGCGATCTGATGCGATCTATCAGGACATGCTCGAACGTCTCGGCGTATCCGCGAATGGCGATCAGACTGACGTTCGCTATCAGACAGCTCGCTCGATCGCGATGGACAAGGCCATGGCCGAAGGCATGGGCGAAGCGGCCACATCGCGCGGTGAGGGTCTGGAAGAGCTGCGCAATCGACTTGCGACCGCATCAACAGCCAAGGAAGTTGCTGACCTTCAAGCGCGCATCCAGCTCGAAAGCGCGTCGATGATGAACGACCAGGGGTGACTACACGAAAGTGACGTATCTGCACGCTAAGGGCGAACAAATCCGGTACGATGCCAGCAGATGCTATTCGCAGGCTTTCCTGCCCCTTTTATGTGGTGCCGCCCTACGGGCGCCGATATGGGAGGGCGGCAATCCGATTGACCAACGATCGAGGTAGAACCCTGCTCGCCAAATATGTGAGCTGGTTGCCCATCCCCGGTATGGCGAAGGATTGCCGATAAACCAGAGCGTGGACTGCATGGGCCGCGCACCGGTCAACGTCCATCAAACCCAACCTCCCCCACTTCAAATCGCTGAGGGCAGCCATGTCTGTGTCGATTCCACCGGGTGCAAAAGACCCAACACTCACTCCCGTCCCGGCAAGCTCCACGGAAAGCGCTCGCATGAGGGTGCTCACATAGGCTTTCGACGCGCCGTAGACCGCTTGGAAGGGCACGGATGTTTCGCCCGCCAGGCTCGACACGGCGATTACTGAGGATTCAAACGGCTGCTCCCTGAAAATCGCAATCAGGCGAGCCAGCAAATCCGTGAAACCGAGTATGTTTGTTTCAATTACCTCGGCATAAGTGTCGGCACGGCCTGCATCAAATGAACCAACGCTCGTCATTCCGGCAACCAACAAAGCGGCTGTTACTTGCAATTCTGCAACCTTAGCCGCGATTTTCTCCCTGCCCTCGATTTCACGTTGATCAGCCACTATAATCTCGCACGGCACATTGAACCGCTCGTCAATTTCGGTCTGTAGCTCCCGCAAGTTGTCGAGCCTTCGTCCAACAATCAGGGGCTTGGCCTGGTACGATGCCGCCAAGCGGAGGGCGGACGCTCTGCCCAAACCGGTCGAAGCCCCTGTGACCAGCACCCACGAGTTCTTGATCGCCAGCGGTTTCACGCGTTTTCCAGAGCCTTGTATAGGGCGGTTTTGCCGATCTTGAGCCGGGCCGCCGCCTCACGAACAGTGAGGCCCGCTGCGATATGCGCCCGCGCTTTACGTAGTTTGTCGGGGGTAACGACAGGCCGGCGACCACCCTTGTTGCCCCGCTCGCGTGCGGCCTTGAGGCCGGCATGAGTGCGTTCACGGATCAGGTCACGCTCGAATTGGGCCAGCGAGCCGAAGATGTTGAACACCAGCATGCCGCCCGAAGTGGTGGTGTCGATATTCTCGGTGAGTGAGCGGAACCCGATGCCGCGCGCCGCAAGCTCGCCGACCTTCTCGATCAGGTGGCTCATCGAGCGGCCGAGGCGGTCGAGTTTCCAGACCACCAGCGTGTCGCCGGGGCGCAAATAGGCGAGCGCTTCGGTTAGGCCAGGCCGATCGGCTTTTGCCCCGGATGCGTGATCGTCGAATATACGGTCGCACCCGGCAGTGTTCAGCGCGTCAAGCTGGAGCGACAGCTTCTGGTCTGCGGTCGAGACGCGCGCATAGCCGATCAGCGCCACATGATGCCCGATCCTGTCCGTTTTCCCGTCATTATGCGATCTTGTCCGAATCGCCGTTACAGGTCCAGAGTTAACGGACATATTCCTGTTGGCCGCCAGAGGACCGTCTGACGGACACGCAAAGCGAAGGAGATGATGCTTGGCGAGACGGCGACTGGTGAGCCTGGAAATCTGGGCGAGGCATTATGGCGCGCCGCTCGATGAGCGCGAGATCGCGCGTCATTATACGCTGACCAGCGACGACCTGGAAATTGTCGGCCGCCGTCGCGGCGATGTCACCCGGCTCGGCTATGCGATGCTCATGCTATATATGAGATGGCCTGGCCGTGCGCTGGAAGCGGGCGAAGTCCCGCCCGCTCCTGTGCTCGCCTATGTGGCGCAGCAACTCGGCGTCGCGCCGGCAGCCTTCGCGGATTATGCCCATCGGGACCAGACCCGTCGCGAGCATCTCGTCGAAATCCGACGATCGCACGGGTTCAGGATTTTTGACCGCAACGCTTTCCGTGAAGTTGTCGCCTTCTCGGTCCCAATCGCGCAGACCATCATACACCCCGGCCAGATGGCAGACGTCATCGTCGATGAACTCCGGCGCCTGCAGATCCTCCTGCCTTCTCCGTCGATTCTCGAAGCGGTGCTGCGGCGGGCGCGCCAGCAAGCCGAACAGCTTACCTATGAAGTGCTCACGAATGGCCTGCTGCCTGACACCCTTCAGGGCCTGGACGATTTGCTGGCCCGACGACCGGGGCAGGTCGCGACATGGCTATCCTGGATGCGCAATGCGCCACAATCGCCGGCAGCGCGCAACATCCTGCGCCTGATCGAACGGCTCGCCTATATCCGCGCGCTGGGCCTCGATCGCGCCCGTGCCGACATGATCCCGGCTTTGACTTTTGACAGGCTGGCGGACGAAGGCAGCCGCATCACACCCCAGCACCTTGGCGAACTCAATGCCCTGCGCCGCCATGCGACGCTGGCGGCAACCGGCATCCGGCTTGAGGAAAGCCTGACCGACGCCACCCTGACGATGTTCGACAAGCTGTTGGGCAGCATGGCGCGCCGCGCCGAGAACCGGACCCGCGACAAAGCCCTCAAGACGGTGCGCGAGTTGCAAGGCCACCTCCGGACGCTCACGGGGTCTTGCCGCCTCCTCATCGACGCGCGCAGCAAGGGCGTGGATTCTCTGGCGCAGATCGAGGCGCTGGACTGGCAGCACTTCGCCGTGGCCGTCGAGCAGGCCGAAGTGCTCGGGCGACCGGAAACCGTCGATCGCACCGCCGAATTGATCGAGCGGCATCGGACGGTGAAGCTCTTTGTCGGCGCTTTTCTCAACGCCTTCGAGTTTCGCGGCGCCGGCGCGGTTCAGGGGCTCCTGTCAGCGCTGGCCATCATCGCGGAGCTATATCGGACCGGCAAACGGCGCTTGCCTGATCGCGTGCCGCTACGCTTTGTGCCGCCCGCATGGCGCCCGTTCGTCCTGCGGGATGGCATCGTTGATCGTGCCGCTTATGAACTATGCGCCTTGTCGCAACTACGCGAGCGGTTGCGAGCCGGGGATATATGGGTCGCGGGAAGCCGGCAGTTTCGCGATTTCGACAGCTATCTCATACCGCCGGCGACCTTTGCGGCGCTGCGCGAGAAGGGGCCGTTGCCGCTCGCCATCGAAACGGATTTCGAGCGCCATATCGAGGAACGGCGCACCAGGCTCGACACGGCGATCGAGCAGGTAACGGTCCTTGCACGGCAAGGGGAGCTGCCCCAGGTTAAGCTTGACGAAAACGGTCTCATCATCTCGCCGCTGAAGGCGGCAACACCGCCCGCCACCGAGATTGCCCGTCGCGCCGCCTATGATCGACTGCCGCGCGTGAAGATCACCGATCTTCTGCTGGAGGTCGATGCCTGGACCGGGTTCAGCGAATGCTTCATCCATCGTCGTTCGGGCCGGGAAGCCGACGATCGCAATGCGCTGCTCACGGTCATCCTCGCCGATGGCATCAATCTCGGCCTCACACGCATGGCGGAAACCTGCCGGGGCGCAAGTCTGCGTCAGCTCGCCCATCTTCACGACTGGCACATCAGCGAAGCCGCCTATGGCGAAGCGTTGGGAAGGCTGATCGACGCCCATCGCGCCATGCCGCTCGCCGCGCTGTGGGGAGACGGCACCACTTCGTCGAGCGACGGACAGCAATTTCATGCCGGGGGCCGTGGGGCCGCGATCGGCGACATCAACGCGCGCAGCGGCAACGAACCAGGCGTTGCCTTCTACACCCATGTCTCGGATCGATATGACCCCTTCGCAAGTCGGGTGATCGCGGCGACCGCTGGCGAAGCGCCCTATGTGCTGGATGGCTTGCTGTATCACCAGACCGGCCTGACGATCGAGGAGCACTACACCGATACGGGCGGGGCATCGGACCATGTGTTCGGCCTCATGCCCTTCTTCGGCTACCGCTTCGCGCCGCGCCTGCGCGACATCAAGGAGCGTCGTTTACACCTCCTTCCCGGCCAAGAATCCGGCCCCTTGCTTGCCGGCATGACGGCCGAACCGATCGCATTGGGTCATGTCGCGGCGCATTGGGACGAACTGCTGCGGTTCGCCACGTCGATCCGCACCGGCACCGTCACTGCTTCGGCAATGCTGCGCCGCTTGTCCGCCTATCCGCGACAGAACGGACTGGCCCTCGCACTACGCGAGCTGGGCCGCCTCGAACGCTCCATTTTCATGCTCGACTGGCTGCGCGACATCGACCTGCGCCGGCGCACCCAGGCGGGCCTCAACAAAGGCGAAGCCCGCAACGCGCTCGCCCGCGCGCTCTTCTTCAACCAGCTCGGCGAACTGCGCGATCGTCGGTTCGAGAACCAGACCTATCGCGCCTCCGGCCTCAACCTGCTCGTCGCCGCCATCATCTTGTGGAACACTCGCTATCTCGAAATGGCGCTGGCGGACATCGGCACAGCCGACGAAATCGCACGCCACATCGCGCCATTGGGCTGGGAGCATATCTCGCTGACCGGTGACTATAGCTGGAATGTTGAAGATCAACCCGATCCGGACGCCTTGCGACCGCTGCGCGCCGTCAACTCCCTACTTGCCGCGTGACGTTCGCTATCCGTTCGCCCTTTCCGTGCAGATACGTCACTTTCGTGTAGTCACCCCGACCAGCTCCGCGTCGAAGCGTTGGAGCGAGCGCGCAGAGCGGAGGCCGCGGCGCACACGGCCGAAGCTTTTGCGGACAGGTCGCGCAAACGCGATGAGCAGCGTGCGCGAGCGCGGGCGGCAGCTGGAATTTGACCATGAAGAAAATGGTCCTTCTTGCGATCAGCGCAGCCGGCTTGCTCGCCGGCTGCGAACGCGCGCCCACATTTCCCGAGATTTTAATGACCTATCATGACGTTGATTGGCTCAAAACTCATGAAGATCAGATTCCGGTGATCGTCGCTGAGTGCGACAAGATCGTGAACAGCGAACTCAAACAGTCGGACCTCCCCATGCCAGTGGCTCGCAATTGCGGAGGCATAAAGAACAAAATCGCCTCCATTGAAAGGTCGCGGAAACGTGATGAGCAGCGTGCGCGAGCACGGAAGGCAGCTGGAATGTAAGGCTGTAATAACAGCTTGAATTATATCTAATCGGAGCGGTCTGGTGGAATACGATCTATTTACGAATGCCTATCAGGGCTTCACCAACGAACTCAATTCGGTAGTTGTGTCCAACTATGCTGGGTTTGTTGGGTGGATCGCTGGACCGCTCCGCACTGGCATGATCATTTACATAATCCTGCTAGGCTACGCGATTATGCGCGGGGCCGTGCAATACCCCTTCCGCGAATATGTCTATCGCTCGCTTATGCTGGCCGCGCTCTATTATGCTGTGACAAACCTCTATGGAGCATCGCTCGCACAGATGATCGTGACCGGCCTGCCGCATGAGTTTGCCTCGATCGTAGGCGGCTCACCGGACGGCGTTGGTGGGTCTTTCGATGGGATGTGGGCGCGGGTCGATGATGCACTGCTCGCGATGCAGGATGCGACCGAGAAATACGCAGAGGAACACGCCTCACTGACTGATATTCCCGGCGCTGCGGCCGCAATTATGCTGTGTATCGGTGCCACTATCATCATTCTTTTGACAGCGATCGCGGCTCTGTTCGCACTGGCTGTCGGCTTTGTGATCGTGCTCTATGCGCTGTTTGCGCTCGCCTGTCTGGCGGTGGTCGGGCCGATCTTCGTAGCAGCGCTGCTGTTTGATTCCACCAGAAGCTACTTCTTCTCATGGCTCGGCAGCGTCCTCAACTTTCTGATGTTGTCGCTATTTGCGATGCTTCTTGTGCTCGTTGTGGCCAATGTCGCTGAATCGGCAACAGCAACATTCGATGGCGATTTTGACAACATCTGGAGCACCTGTATCCGGATCATCGCGTTCTACATTCTCGCCTGCTTTTTCTTCATCCAAATCCCCGGAATAGCTGCCTCACTTGGCGGCGGCGCGGCTGCAATGGTGACGCAGTTCGGCAACGCGGTGACGAAGGGTGGCGGGGCAGTTGCAACGGGCGCAGGGCACGCGGCCAGCGATGCCCGCGCCATGGGGGCCAGCATGGGGCGGGGCTTCTCGTCGGCGGTTCGCCGTTGGCGCAACCGAAACACAATCACCAGAGCTTGAGGGAACGAATATGCGCAAGTTGCTTGGACTCGGAATCTGCCTGGCGCTGGCGGCCTGCGCAGGTCAGCCCGTCAAAAAGCCAGCCAAATGTGAGGGGCCGATGCGGCCTGCAAATCCGCATGGGCTTACCCTCCCCACAATCCCGGATCAGGCCGCACAGCGAACCGCGCCGGCAAATGTGGACGTGTTCAATCAGGGTGCACCGGCAACGCCGGACGCGGCCCCGGCAGACCCCTCCACTCCGGGCAATGAACAGTCGGACGCATCGCGGGCGGTCGAAGTGCCGCGTCTAAGCGCCTCGCTGCGCGGCCCGATCTACTCGAATTGCTGAGGTGTTACGATGGCAGTTGGTATTCCAAAGGACGAGCTGAAAGCCTATTTTGAAGAGGCTGCAAGCTGGGAACGTGACAAGCTTGCGGCGGCCGAGCGCTCCAAAAAGCTGGCGTGGGTCGTCGCTGGCGTTGCTGGCGCCCTGGCGACTGCTGGCGTTGTGGCCGTTGCAGCCCTGACGCCTCTAAAAACGGTCGAGCCATATGTTATCACGGTGGACCGTAACACGGGCGAGGCGTCGATCGCCGCCAAGCTCCACGGTGACGCGACGATCACCTATGACGAGGCGGTCCGTAAGTATTTCCTCGCTACCTATGTCCGCTATCGCGAAGGCTGGATAGCGGCCGCTCGCGAAGAATATTTCGATGCGGTCATGGTCATGTCGGCGCGGCCCGAACAGGATCGGTGGTCACGCTTCTACAAGACCGACAATCCCCAAAGTCCGCAAAACATCCTTGCGAACCGCACTGATGTTTTTGTCGAAATCAAGCGGGTGTCGTTCCTGGGCGGCAACGTCGCGCAGGTCTATTTCACTAAGGAATCTGTGACCGGCTCGAACTCGACCAAAACCGATGCCGTCGCGACCATCAAATACAAGGTCGATGGCACGCCGAGCAAGGAAGTGGACCGCTTCAAGAATCCGCTTGGCTATCAGGTCGAGAGCTATCGCGCTGACGTGGAGGTGCCCCAATGACCGTGTTGAAGTGGAGCGCCCCGTTTGCGCTCGCGATCGCGCTAGCTGCGTCGCCGGCGATGGCCGAAGAAACGCCTCATGCGACGGTGCTCGATCACCGGGTTCGTGAAGCGAACTACAATGATCGGCAAGTCTATGAGATTCCGGGTGTATTCCGCATCGCCACGGAAATCGTCTTCGCCAAGGATGAAGTAGTCGAGCATGTGGCGTTGGGCGATACCGTGTCTTGGGAAGTCGCACCGGCTGCCAATTCGCTTTTCATCAAACCGCGCGAGCGCGCGGGTCGCACGAACCTGACAGTCATAACCCGTTCACGCTACGGCCCGCGCAGCTACCGCTTCGCTCTGTCGCCAACGCAGCGCGGCAGCGGCTTCTATACGGTCGTTTTCCGCTATCCTGAACAGGAAGCGGCCGAGGCGCAGGCGCAAGCCGCAATGGCCCAGCTGGCCCAGCTGAAAGCCTTGGAACGCGGCGCGGTGAAGTCCGCGCTCGATATTGGCGTGCTGGAAGGCACACGCAACGCCGATTACATCATGCAAGGATCGACGGCCATCCAGCCCTCCGAAGTGTCTGACAATGGACAGTTCACCGTGATGCGCTTCCCCAACCAGCGTGAATTGCCGGCGTTCTTCGTCGTCAATCCTGATGGATCGGAAGCCATCGCCTCCTTCGATGTGCGCGATGAATATGTGGTGCTGCACGGGGTTTACAGGACAATCCGGCTGCGCCGGGGCCTCGAAGTGCTCTGCATCCACAATCAGAAAACCGACTATTACGGGCGCGATCCCAAAACTGACACGGCCTCTGGCCTAGTCGAGCGAACCACGGGGGTTCAATAAAATGGCTGCGAACGATCATGACAACGCGCCGCATGGCGACAACATCATCTCGCAGGGCGAGACGGTCGAAAACCGGCCCCTCGCGTCTGAGCCGGTGCCCGATCCCGAAGATATTGAGCGGCAAAGCGAGCGCCAGGCGAAGATTGCCGCTCTGCCGAACAGGTCGATCGACCCCAAAAAGGCGGTCGTTCTCGCGGCGGTTGCCTGCGGCGCGATCGTTCTCGGTTTCAGCACAATCGACGCGATGCGGAGCGATCCAACCGAAAAGGCCGAGAAAGCGGAAAAGCCGGATGAAAGGCAGCTCGCCAACTACGATCCCAAGTCGATCATAGCGCCCACGCTTGCCGATGCGCCAAATGATCCGAACGCGCCGGTGCCCATGACGGAAGTGCCGGCGCTTGATGGAAGCCAAGCGCCCCGCACGGGCGGCGCGAATGGCCGCCCCCAAAAGTCTGAGGGGCAAGTCATCGCTGAGGCCCAACGCCGCGCCGGGATCATGGCTTATGGTGGCGAAAACGGCGGCGGGGTCGGTGGAGCGGTGGCAGCTGCCACCGGCCTGCCCATGGGCGGCGGCACAGGAGCACAGGGCGCGCAGTTGATTGGTGCGTCGGCCGATGGTGATGGGCAAGGTGGATCGCGCCGGACAAATCTCGAAAACATGCGCCAAACCTCGCAAATTGATCGGGTGTCAGGCCGCGACATTGGCAACCGCGATATGCTGATCCTCGCAGGGTCGTTCATTCCGTGCGTGCTGCAAACGGCGATGGATTCCAGTCAGCCCGGATATGTCAGCTGCATCATTCCCCGCGACATTTATTCGGACAACGGCCGCGTCGTCCTGCTGGAAAAGGGAACGCGCGTCTTGGGCGAATATCAAACCGGCGTCCAGCGCGGCAAATATCGTCTCTTTGCGGTATGGAACCGCGCGGTTACGCCTCGCGGCGTGGCGATCGACGTAGGTTCGCCCGCCAGCGACGCGCTTGGCCGTTCAGGTATGGCAGGCGGCGTGAAGAACTTCTTTTGGGAACGCTTCGGGGCCGCGCTGTTGTTCAGCTCGCTCAACGATGCCGCCTCGATCGCCGCCTCGGAAGTCTCCGACGCCGATAATGTCACGCGGGTTCCCAGCCAAGCGTCGGACACGATCTTGCGGGACACGATGCAGATTCAGCCGGTGCTTCGCATCAATCAGGGCGCGGAAGTGGGGATTATGGTCGCTCGCGACTTCGATTTCTCCAACATCTACGGCCTGCGGCTGAGGCGCGGCCAGTGAGCAATACGGCTGTCCTCGAAAACGCCCTGCTGCCGCTGCGTCCTCTTCTTGCGCGTGAGGACGTAACGGAGCTGGTGATTAACAAGGCTGGCGAAGCGGCGATTGAAACGCGCAATGGATGGTCCTGGGAGACATTGCCTGACCTCAATGAAAAGTCGCTGCTCGCGCTCGCGCGGGCAGCGGCGGCTTTCACGCATCAGGACATAAGCCAGTCCACGCCGATCTGCTCCACAATCCTCCCCAGCGGTGAGCGCGTGCAGCTGGTTGTGCCGCCTGCTGTCCCTGCCGGCACCGTGTCCATCACCATCCGCAAACCGTCATCGGTGACGTTGACGATGGAGGACTTCGAGCGCGGTGGGCTGTTTAGCGAGACAAAGATCGCAACTAGGCAAGTCTCGCCGCTCGATGTTGAATTGCGCGATCTGCTCGACGCAGGAAAGCACGTCGAATTTTTCCAAAAGGCGGTCCAAGGCCGCAAGAATATCCTGATTTCGGGCGCTACCGGCTCGGGAAAGACGACGCTCTCTAAAGGGCTGATCCAGCTCATTCCGCCGCATGAGCGGCTGCTGACGATCGAAGACACGCGCGAATTGGTCGTTCCGCATCGCAACGTGGTCCACATGCTCTACGCGAAGGACAAGCAGGGCACCGCGAAAATCTCTGCAAAGGATCTTCTGGAATCGGCCCTGCGTATGCGGCCTGACCGGATACTGTTGCAGGAGCTGCGCGACGGCACCGCGTTCTTCTATCTCCGCAACGTCAACTCAGGCCATCCCGGCTCGATCACGACGATCCATGCGGACTCGGCCGAACTCGCGTTCGAACAGCTGACATTGCTGGTCAAGGAAAGCGAGGGCGGCGCCGATCTGGCCCGTGACGACATTCGCAGCCTGCTCAAGCTGCTGGTTGATGTGGTCGTGCAGACCAAGAAGGTCGAAGGCCGCTTTCGCGTGACGGAGATATATTTTGATCCAGAAAACAGGCTCTAACAGGCTCGCACTGGCCCTCGTCCTCCTTCCGATCACGCTCCTGCTGATCGGCCTGCTGACCGGCACGGTGGCGTGGTTCTTCCTTAAGATGCCCGCCGCGGCTTATGATCCGCTCACGCTCCCCGGCTTCTTCTGGTATTACCGGCATGATCCTGTCGTGACCGAAGCGCTTTGGCGAGGCGCGGTCATAGGCGTGCCGTTGCCGGTGTTGCTCATGGCGATCGTCCTGCGGCCGAAAAAGAACCTTCACGGTGAAGCTCGTTTCGCGCGCGAAGGTGAAATCCGCAAGGCGGGCCTTCGCGCGAAAAAGGGCATTGTGCTCGGCCGCTTCCGCAATGGCTTTTTCCGCAACGGCTTTCTCATGGTGGGTAAGATGGAGCATGTATTGCTCGAAGCCCCTACCGGATCGGGCAAGGGCGTCGGCATCGTCATTCCCAATCTGTTGCAATGGCCGGATTCGGTTGTCGTGCTCGATATTAAGCGTGAGAACTACGAAATCACGGCGGGTTTCCGCCGCAAAGGCGGCCAAAAGGTTGTCCTGTTCAACCCTACGGACAGGGAAGGCCGCACGGCCCGCTACAACCCGCTCAGCTACATCAACAGGTCCGACCCGATTGAGGTTCTGGTCGAATTGCAGAAGATCGCCACGATGCTCTTCGTGCCTCCGGAAAAGGGCGAGGCGTTCTGGACGGAATCAGCCCGCACGGCATTTGTCGGCATTGCATCGTGGATCGCGGCCAAGCCTGAACGTCCCTTCTCGTTTGGCGAGATCTACCGGACCATCACGATGCCAGGGATGAAGGCATTCTTCGCCAAGGAAGCCGGCGATGGTGCGCTATCGGAAGGGTGCCGCGCTGCGTTGAGCGATTTTACGTCCAGCGCTGACAACACATTCACCGGCATTATCCAGACCGTCACCTCCAAGCTCAATCTCTGGATCAATCCGATTGTCGATCGCGCGACTGCCGAAAGCGACTTTTCCCTGACGGACCTTCGCCGCATCCCGACCTCGATCTATCTCGGCGTTTCGCCGGATGAACTCGATAGGGTCGCGCCGCTCTACAATCTGTTTTTCCAACAGCTGATCGACCTCAACACGCGGCAACTGCCCGACGATAGCGAAAAGCTGTCCGTGCTGCTCATTCTGGACGAATTTGCGCGGCTCGGCCGCGCCCAGGTCATTGCAAATGCGTTCTCCTATGTGCGCGGCTATGGGCTTCGTCTGCTTCCCGTCATCCAGTCACGCTCCCAGCTGCGAAATGTCTATGGGGAGCATGGCGCGGACGAAATCGTATCAAACTGCGGGGTCGAAATTGCCTTCACGCCCAAGGAACTGCGGGTCGCAAAGGAACTGTCCGAACGCCTCGGTTATCTCGGTCAGGATGCGGAAAGCCGGTCCCTGACGATACATGGATTGCTCGCCAATCGAAGCAAGACAATCTCCGAACAGCGGCGCGCACTGATGCTCCCTCAAGAGCTGATGCAGCTGCCCGAAGACGATATTCTCGTCATCCGGGGCGGTATCCCCGTCATTCGCGGGAAGAAAATTCGCTACTTCAAGGATGCCGTGTTCCGCTCGCGCTTGACGCCTGCGCCGAAAGTGCCGGCGCTGCCCAAGCCGATCGCCCCGATCGCGACCATCGATGATCTGAGCGATGAAGAGCTGGCGGCTTTCAACGATTATTCCGCACTGGCCGATGACCAGGTGCAGGACATTCCCGAAGACGTTCTCGCCCTCGATCGCGACATGCCGAACCTGACAGTGAAGGACGGCAGCATGGCTTTCGATGAAATCGACTTCGACGACATTATTGGTCCCGACCCGACAAAAGAGGAGTGGGAAGGCCAGCGCCGGGATCTAGTTCTAAGTGAAGGAGAAGAATATGGCCGATGATGACACAAGCCAGCGCGGTGCATCTGAGCCACGCCCTTTCGAAGTTCGCGGCGGACCGGGGAACAGCAAACAGTCGTTCGCTACTCTTCCCGATGCGATGCAGGCTTACGTCAAGGCGGACAATGGCGATCATTCGCTGACGATGCAGAAAGGTGGCAAAACTGCTTGGCTAGCATCCACGGACTGGCAGAACGATGGCTCAACGCCGGTGGGGCAATACTTAAGCCCTGCTATTAGGGACTATCATAGCGCCGTAAAACGCGGGGCGCCTGCCGCTGAATTGGAGCCCCGCGAGCGCGCCGCGCTGGCCGATGTTGAGGCTTGGCCTCGGACGGTAAAGCGCGAAGCGGCACCATCGGCCCCGGCCGACAAGGCGCTGAATATTGTTGAGGGCGAACGGTCGAAGGCGGAAAAATCAGAGCCTGCGCCCTCCCGCGCCGACGCTCCGTCGAAGACGGCGAACCAAGACAAGAAGGTCGAGGATACAACCTTGGCCCTTCCGGCGCAGATCGAACGCAAATATCTGCGCGTAGGCGACGATCTGTTTCGGAGCGGCCGCGATGAAAAGCCCGATATGTCGATCAAGGGACAAGATGGCATTCGGATCAACAAGGACCATGCGATTGGCGATGCGGTCGCCATTGCGAAGCATAATGGCTGGCAGTCGATCCGTGTTCATGGCAGCGATGATTTCAAGAAGGCGGTCTATCTGGAAGCCGCCCGCGCCGGTGTCGCCGTCAAAGACTTCGAGCCTTCTCCCCAGCTGAAGCTTGAGGGAGAAAGACTGGCGGCGCGTGACAAGGCGCGCGAAGCTCAAGACCCTACGAAAAGAGCGAGCATGGCAAAGCAAGACCCTACCGAGTCTCGCGCAGCGGCCGAGCAATTCCGCCGTAACTCCCACCGCGAGAATGCGACCGATCCGCAATTCAAGGCCGCGCAGTCGCACGTCCTGGCGGCCTCAATCGAAGCTAAAACGCGCTTTCCCAAAAAGGAGGATCAGGCGCGCTACATCGAGAACGCGAAGGAAACGGTGGCCAAGCGGATTGAGAACGGCGGACCGATTCCTGCGGCCCGTTTCGAGCAACAGCGCCAGAACGAGGCTACCCGCATAGCGCGCGAGGATTTGACGCTTCGCCAGCAGGAGCGGAAGCCGTCCCGCTCGCGCTAAGTGCATGGCACATGCCTTTTGGAAACAGGAAACCGCACGATGAACATTCCCCGGTCTGATCCGGTGCCATCGAGAGGCGTGTCCGATCTCGATCGTCACATTGAAACCTTGCTTCGCGTGATTCATTCCAGAAACCTCGCTTGGTCTGATCTAAGCGAAGTGGGTAAACAGGTGGAACGCCCTCTGACGGACGTTGAGCAATTGCTTACAAATGTGGGCGACGACGCCCATGAAATCACCCTTGCTACCGAGACGATCATAACAGCTCTCAAGCTGCAACGTGATGCGCTCGCGATCCAAAGCTCTCGCCGTAGAACACGCTTCGGCTCGATGCTTCTGCTCTTGATCCCCGTGTTCTTCGTAGGTTTGATGATTGGCACATCATACGGGATAGATGAAGGTCGGGCGCGGGAGCGTGAAGCCTTAAAGTATCCGGTCCTACCCCAGCTGTCCGTAGATCGTGACAGGCTCAAAACTGACGGAAGGTAGAGCGGTGGCAGCTGCCACCGCTTGCGATCTCTTGATGGGCTATGGCTTCATGAGGCACGATGAAGAAATCTGACAGGGCAAAGAAACATACCGCCAAGGTAATCGAGGCGGCTGCACGCGCCCATGAAGCTCTCGACTATTTCAGCGGCAACGTCACAAATCCGTTCGATGAGCTAACATGGCCCAGCATTGCCGAAGGTTATCTTCTAGTCGCGCAGAAGGCGGTATCAGACGCCTTGGTCGCTTTGGAACGTGCAAACAGCGTTGGTTGGACCAAGCACGGCAAGTAGGCGTCACCTCAAGGTTTGTTCGCCAGACAACGATTTCTCGGACATAAGCGGAACATGGGCTACGCTACACGCTTCAACCGCGCCATTGGCTCGTTGAGTGGGTGGAATTCACCTGCTGGAAGTCGCCTGGCCTGCTCCCAGAGGTAATCGCCGGTCAGACTGATGTGCGCCCAGCCCATCGGAGAAAGGTGCGCAAGCAGTGCCGCATCGAACGTCGTGCCGACAGCGTTGAGGTGCTGGGCGGCCCGGTCGAGATAGACCGTGTTCCAGTAGGAAATCGCCGCAATCAGCAGGTTCAGCCCAGATGCGCGAAATTCCTGATTTTCCAGCGAGCGATCGGTGAACCGACCCTGCCGGTTGGTATAGATGGCGGCGGCAAGCGTGTGCCTCGCCTCGCCTTTGTTGAGACCGGCCTGACAGGCACGTCGCAGTTCCGGTTGTTCAAGCCAATCGGAGGGCACAGCGTGGAAAGTACGCCAGACAACGCTAAGTGAGAACGTTCGGAGAACCGTCGATCGGGGAAGGGGCGGGCCTCCATCGAGTAACCGCGATCAACCTGATCACAGCCTGACGTCACAGCACCCTGACATCTGTGACGTCTGACATCTTGCGGAGCTGCTCCAAGAATTCACGGTGCCGCGTGGGAGTGTCGCAGAACGAGATATGCATCCGGGTTACCCCGTCCTGTCGTTCGTATGCAAGCGGACCTTCCTGTAATCGGCATTTGCTGAGAGCGTCGTGGATGGCTTGGACAACGCTCTCGTTCTCATATGTTGTAATTTGATATTCGAGGATTTGCCACTTTTCGCCTAAGCGTTTTTCGATGAGCGCAAGCACGCGCAGCGCGGCCAGCGCCAGACCGACGCCTACGCCCGCCAACACATACTCCTGCGTGGCGGCAGCAAGGCCCAACGCGCCGTTCACCCAGATAAGAGCGGCGGTCGTCAACCCGCGCACGGTGCCGCGATGCTGCAATATAACTCCCGCACCCAGAAACCCGAGGCCCGTCACCACATTTGCCGCGACCCGTCCGGTTTCCATCCCCGGAATTGAGCGCCCAGCCAGGACGAATATGGCCGTGCCCAACGTGATCAGAAACTGTGTCCGAAGGCCTGCGGGTTTGCGCGCCAGTTCACGCTCGAAGCCCAGTGTCAGGCCGACCGTCGCGGCGGCGACAAGCGGCAGCAATGTGTCGATGATGAACTCAGAAAACGACATTGTCACAGCAGGAACGGGGGGCGGAAATCAAACGCGGCGCGACGAGAGATGATGCGCCGCATCGCCGCCGCGAACAGGCGATCGCCCGGGCGGGGGCACGGGTATGATCGCCTATGGTCAGCGATGCGGCGCTGGCCGGGCGCAATTGCGGCGACCCGCCCGGCCAAAGGCGGCAGTGGAAGGATGATTCGGAAGCAGGGTTGTCAGGCACGGGCGGATTCTTTGGCGGTGTCGGCACCGATGGCGGAAATCATTTGCTCCAGATGCCCGTCCAGCACGTCCAGGGCCGCGCGCCGCGCGGCAAGTCGTGCCCGCAGGCATAGCAGAAATTCGATGGCATCGCCGCCGCCGCCGTCCAGAGCGTGACACAGCCTGGTCAGTTCATCGAGGCCGACGCCCGCCTCGAACAAGGTGCGCACGAAGCGCATCCGCTCCAGCGCATGATCGTCATAGAGACGGTGACCGCTCTGCGTGCGGCGCGCCGGGCGCAGCAGCCCGCGCAGCACATAGTCGCGCACAATATGTACGCTCACTCCGGCATCATGGGCCAGACGGGACGCTGTGTAGGGGGCATCGGACACCTCCCTCCTCTGTCGGCAGGGCATGCGCTCCCCGGAGTTCGATCCGCGCGCTGCAAATCCGATGTCAACTGGGTTGTATGCGATCATGGCGTTGCCCGGTGTGGCGGGTGCAACAGCTGTCGATTCAGCTCCTGGCCCACACAAAAAGCCTCCCGAACGCCGATGATGGTCAACCCCGGACGCTTGGAGGCCCAGTCTTGCGCCACATGGGTAGAAGCAAAGAAATGGACGTGGCAGCAGAAGGACCGACGAACGTCGTTCGTTTCCTGCGGCGGCACCAACGACACCGCCACGTCGGCGGGTTCAACAGCCCGTATCTCGTTTGGTGACACGGTAAGCGAAACGGGCGCTCCGGTGGCAGCGCAACGCGATGAGACGCGGGCTGTACAGCCGAGCAGCGCCGGAAACATCAATGTATCCAAAGCGCACCAGGCGTAGAGGCGGCGGCCGTCGATCTCGAAGGAATGCGCCGTTTCGCGTAGGGTGAGGCCGTGGCCGATGATGTTTCCGTCATCATCATATTCGGTACTGGCGGTTTGCGCGAGCACGGCGGCGATGCGCTCATCAGGCCAGTTGAGAATCCCGGCAAGCGTGGTTCGCGATACCGGGCGCCCCTTGGCGAGTTCCCGCAACAGCGCGACGAGGAGTTCCGCGGAATCTTGAGACCGACTGATCGACGGGAAATGCTCGATATATGTAGTGGGGCTCATGACGCTCTCTTTCATCCTGCGCAGCAGGACAGTTTTGCCACATCCTTGCCGAAGCCCTGTGCGGCGAGTTTCAGGCCCTCGACCGTGGTGAGATAGGGAAAGATCGTCTCGCCCAGCGCCTTCGTCGTCATGCCGTGTTTGATCGCGAGCACCATGGTCTGGATGCTGTCGGCTCCCTCGGGCGCGACGATTTGACCGCCCAGCAGGCGATCGGACGTTTTGTCAGCGACCAGCTTGATCAACCCCCGTGTGTCGCGAGCGGCCAGTGCCCGCGGCACCTGGTCGAGGGCGACGATCGAGGTCTTGGTCTCGAAGCCCGCTGCCTGCGCTGCCCTTTCGCTCAGTCCCACGCCCGCCACCTGTGGGTCGGTAAACGTGACCCAGGGCATGACCGTATTGTCGTAGACGAGGTCGTCGCCGTTCAGCGCGTTGTGCGCGGCGAGCTTCGCGCCATAGGCCGCCATATAGACAAACTGATCGCGACCGGTGACGTCGCCGGCCGCATAGACATCCGGTCTCGAGGTGCGCATCCGGTCGTCCACGACCACACTGCCGTTGTCGGCTTGGGCGATGCCCGCTTCGACAAGGCCGAGGCCATCGGTATTCGGCGCCCGTCCGGTGGCTACGAGCACCTGCTCGGCGGCGATCACCTGCTGTGCGCCGTCGGTGGTGATACTCAGCTCGACGCCGGCAGCCGTGCGCGCGATTCCGCGATAAGTTAGTCCGGTCCGGACGGTAATGCCCTCGTCGCGGAGATAGCCGGTCAGCGCCTCGGAGATTTCCGGCTCGGCCTCCGGCAGCAAGCGGCGGCGGGTGATGAGCGTCACCGCCACGCCGACGCGCGCGAACATCTGCGCCAGTTCGCAGCCGATATAGCCGCCGCCGATGACGAGCAATGAGCGCGGTAGCGCGCCAAGTTCCAGGGCAGTCGTGCTGGTGAGATAAGGCACCTCCTCAATGCCGGGAATGTCCGGCAGGGCCGGCGAGGTGCCGGTCGCGATGATGATCTTGCCCGCTGAAATCGCGGCGCCATTCACCATCACGCCCTGCCCGTTCAGACGCGCCGCGCCTTCCAGATAGGCAACGCCGTTGTACTCGGGCAGCAGGTCAATATATTTCTTCTGCCGCAAGCTGGTGACCAGCTCGTCCTTGGCCGCGACGAGCGCGGGCCAGTTGGCCACGCTTGCTTCCCCGACCAGGCCGGGAAAGCGTTGCGCGGCCCGCACACCATGCAGCGCCTCGGCCGCGCGGATCATCGTCTTCGACGGCACGCAGCCGACATTGACGCAGGTGCCGCCGATGGTGCCGTGGCCGATCAGCGCGACATTGGCGCCCTGATCGGCGGCGGTGATCGCGGCCGAGAATCCGGCCGATCCGGCGCCGATGACGGCAAGGTCGTAGCCGCCCTTACGGCTTCCTTCGGTGGTGCAGCAGTCTGACATGTTCAGCTATTTTCCTTGTTCGTTTGTGTTTCAGTCGCACAGCAATCTGCGGCGCGTTGTCGGCGCCAGAGGCCATAGCCGGTGAGCGCGACAAAGAAGGCGAGCGCCGGCATGAGGACATAATCGATCCAGCCCAGCCAGGCCGACAACCCGATCGCGCCGAGCAGGACAACCAGCAAAGGCGTGGCGCAGCAGATCACAGCAATGAGCGAGCCGGCGATGCCGGTCTTCAGAAGCGTTGCGTCCTTCATGCTGCGGTCCTCATCCCGCCGGGCGGGCCGGATAGCCGGCATTGGTGGACGCGGCGGCAATGGCTGCGACGGTGGCGGTCGCCGGGTCATAAATGACCGTCGCCGTCTTGGCGGCGAAGTCGACAGTGACGGACTTCACTCCGGCGACGCCTTTCATCGCCTTTGTCACTGTCACCGGGCACATGGCGCACGTCATGTTTTCGATGCTGAACGTTGTCTTCTGGACCGCGGCGGCTTGCGCGGGGGCAGCTTGCGCGGCGAGCGGTGAAATCGTCGGCGCCGAGAGAAGGCCGGCGGCGCCCAGGGCCGCCGCGCCGAGCGCGATGAGAAGGGGGCGTTTCATATGGGTTTCTCCTATGGGGTAGCGTGATCAGTAGAACAGCGGCGCCCACCAGCTGATTGTCAGGGCAAGGAGGACCAGAACCGTGGCCAGCCACAGCGCCGACTTGGTGATGCGCGAGGCTTGCGGCCGAGCGCAGTAGGAATCTTCCGCGCAGGCCCCCTTCGGCTTGAAATAGACCTGCCGGAATCCGAGCCCGATAAAGACGAGCGCTACGGCGGCGGCGTAGGGCTTGTAGGGTTCAAGGGCCGTGAGGTTGCCCATCCAGGCGCCGGAAACGCCGAGCATCAACAAGAGAAGCGGCGCGATGCAGCACGTCGAGGCGAGGATCGCTCCGACCACACCGCCCGCCGCGAACCATCCTGGCCGGCGGCTCGCCGTTGCCTTTGGCTGCTCAAGAACCTGCATTTGCATATTAGCGCGATCCATGCGACTCGCCTCTCGATTGCTATTCCACTTCATGCTACGCTCTGTAGGTACTACAGACTCAAGAGGTTTTTTGGACCGATGAGCGATCACGTTTTCGGGAAGGGAATGCAGCGCGCTGACTTGGCCAAGCTTACGGGCTGCAATCTGGAAACCATCCGCTATTACGAGAAAATCGGTATGATGCCGGACCCGCCGCGCACGGCCTCCGGCTACCGCATTTATGGCGAGGACCACGTATCCCGCCTGCGCTTCATCTTGCGCGGCCGCGAACTCGGCTTTTCGCTCGACGAAGTACGCGGCCTGCTTGCCCTCGTCGAGGGCGGCGCGCAGACCTGCGCAGAGGTCAAGGAGCGCACTGAGCGGCATCTGGCCGATGTGCGCGCGAAGATCGCCGATCTCAGGCGCATCGAGAAAGTGCTGACCCAGACCGCCGCGCAATGCTCCGGCGATATGGTGCCGGACTGCCCGATCATCGAGGTGCTCGCCTCATGACCCGCTGAGCGTTAGGATTTCGTGTTCTCCCGCAAACTACCCCTTCTTGCGCAACAGCGGAACGACTGCAATTCTCCACCCTACCCCGCCGATCAGGCGGGGCGCTCGATACCCAATCTGCGCATTTCCCGGTAGATGGTTGATCGGCCGATACCGAGCTGCCTTGCGGCTTCCGTTGGCGATATCCGGGCTTCCACCAGTTTGATGGCGGCATCGACCCTGGCCATGTCGAGGGGCTGACGGCCAGGCCGCTTTCCCTTGGCGCGGGCAGCAGCGATGCCATCTTTCGTCCGTTCGGAGATCAGGCGCCGCTCGAAATGGGCGATGGCCCCGAACACATGGAAGATCAGTTCGCCAGCGGCCGACGACGTGTCGATCTTCTCCTCAAGGCTCAGCAACGCCACGCCCTGGGCGCGCAGCTTCTCGACCGTAGCGAGAAGCTCGGCGAGCGAGCGTCCGAGCCGATCGAGGCGCACCACGGCCAGCGTGTCGCCCTTGCGGGCGTAGGCGAGAAGTTCGACGAGGCCGGGACGATCCATGCTCTTGCCGGACATGACGTCGGTGAACACCTTAATGGCACCGGCTTTCTCGAGACGTATGGTCTGCCCCGCCACATCCTGATCGCCGGTGCTGACACGGGCATAGCCCAGAATATCGCTCATGCCGGCGTCTCCCAAACGGTCGTTCTGTGGACGCTCTGAAGCGCGACCGCTTCACCCCACCCATATCCGTCCACATACTATGTCTCTTTACTCATGCCTGTCCATAGTCGCAATTGACCTTTTGTGGACAGGAATCGGCATGACAAAGCGCAAGCATCAACTCTTGACCGAAAGCGAGCGCGGCCAGATCCTCGCGATCCCGACCGATCGTGACCATCTGGCCCGGCTCTATACCTTCGAGCCTGCGGACATTGAGATCATCGGCGCGCGGCGGGAGCGACGGAACCGGTTGGGCGTCGCGCTGCAGCTCGCCCTTTTGCGGCATCCGGGCATCGCCCTCGCGCAATTGATACGCGACAGGGGAGCGATACCCCATGATCTCGCCGCTTTCGTCGCGGAGCAGCTTGGCCTGCGCGTAACTGATCTGGCCGACTATGCCGCACGGGATCAAACGATGACGGACCATGCCCGCGAGCTGGCGGCGCGCCTAGGCCTTCGGGGGCCGACCCGCGCCGATATCCCCTTTATGATAGAAGCGGCCGCGAAAACGGCATGGGCAACCGACAAGGGGATGACGATCGCAAGCGGCGTCGTCACCGCCCTTCGCGAGGCCCGGATTCTGCTACCGTCCATCTCCACCATCGAGCGCGCCAGCAGCGCGGGGCGTGCGCGTGCCCGCAAGCAGGCTGCCTACGCCCTGATTGCCGATCTCAGCACTGAACAGGTCCAAGCCCTTGACCAGCTCTTTGACGACGCCGGCGGCATGAGCCAGCTCGCATTCCTCAAGACCATCCCTGTCGCTGCCAAGCCCGATCATATCCGCCAGATTCTCGACCGCTTGCGGCAAGTGCGAAAGATCGGCATCTCCCGGGAGGTGGCTGGTCGCATCCATGCGGACCGACTTCGGCAATATGTCACGGAAGGCCGCGCTTCGCCTGCCTATATGACCGAGCGATATATTCCCTCCCGGCGGCGCGCCACGCTGGTTGCCTTCCTGCTCGATCTTGAAGAACGGCTGACCGACAGCGCCCTAGAGATGGCGGACAAGCTGATCGGCAGCATCTTCACCCGCGCGAAGAACGCCCAAACGCGCAACTATGCCACCACGTCGAAGAACGTGGCGCGACTGATGCTGATCTTTCGCAGGACGATCGACACGCTCACCGATGCGGTCGATACCGGCGAAGACCCTATAGAGGCCCTGGACGCCTCGGTCGGGTGGAACACCCTCCTGAGGGCCAGGCCGGAAGTGGCGACGATCGCGGAAACCGCCAGCCTCGACCCACTGACGGTCGCGGCCGATCGCTATGCGACGTTGCGCAAGTTCGCCCCCGACCTGCTTGAAGCGCTCCAGTTCAGGGCCGGAAAGGGCAGCGCGAAAACGATCGCCGCCATTGAAATACTGCGCACCCTCAACAAGTCGGGCAAGCGCGATCTGCCCTCCGACGCTCCGATGCCTTTCCGCAAGGAATGGCGGAAAATCGTTGTGGGCGATGACGGCAAGATCAACCGGCGGCTCTGGGAAATCGCGACGATCGCGCATCTTCGCAACAAGCTGCGTTCCGGGGATGTCTGGGTGGAGCGATCGGCGGGATACCGCCGGTTCGACAGCTACCTGCTGAGCGTACCGAAGGCGAAGCCGATCGTGTCGGCTCTTGGCCTGCCACCCACAGCCGGCGAATGGCTCGAACAGCGGGGCCGCGAACTGGACTGGCGGCTGAAGAAATTTGCCCAGCGCCTGAAGCGCGACGCTCTGGAGGGTGTGCGATACCGCGACGCCCGCCTCCAGATATCGCCGGTACGCGCGATCGCGACGCCCGACGCCGAAGCGCTGGCCGACCGGCTCGATGCCATGATGCCACGTATCCGCATCACCGAGCTGCTGCATGAGGTGGCGCGGGAAACCGGCTTTCTTGCGGCGTTCACCAACCTGCGCACCGGCGAGCCGTGTCCCAATGAAAACGCGCTGCTCGCCACGATCCTCGCCGATGCGACCAATCTCGGCCTGTCGCGCATGGCGGCGGCGAGCCAGGGCGTCACGCGCGATCAGCTCCTGTGGACCCATGACGCCTATATCCGCGACGACAGCTACCGCGCGGCGCTCGCCGTCCTCATCAATGCGCACCACCGCCTGCCATTCTCGCGGGTCTGGGGCGATGGCACCACGTCCAGTTCCGATGGCCAGTTCTTCAGGGGCGCGAAGCGCGGCGCATCGGGGGGCGACATCAACGCCCGCTATGGCGTCGATCATGGCTTCAGCTTCTACACCCATAATTCCGATCAGCGCGCGCCTTACCACGTCAACGTGATCTCAGCGGCGACGCATGAGGCGCCCTATGTCCTCGACGGCCTCACCAGCCACGGCACCGATCTGAAAATCGCCGAGCATTACACCGACACGGGCGGGGCGACCGATCATGTCTTTGCCCTGTGCGCCATGCTTGGATTTCGCTTCTGCCCGCGCCTGCGCGACTTTCCCGACCGACGGCTCGCGACGATCGCGCCGGTTGCAGCTTATCCGTCCCTCACCCCGCTATTGGGAAAGCGCATCCGGTCCGACATCATCGCTGAGCAATGGGACGACGTGCTGCGCCTCGTAGGGTCGATCAAGGCCGGACACGTGGCGCCGTCGGTCATGCTGCGAAAGCTCGCCGCCTATGAGCGGCAGAACCAGCTCGACGTCGCGCTACAGGAAATCGGCAAAATCGAGCGGACGCTGTTCATGCTGGATTGGCTGGAAAATCCCGATCTACGCCGGCGATGCCATGCCGGCCTCAACAACAGCGAGCAGCGCCATGCCCTGACGCAGGCGATCTACACATTCCGCCAGGGTCGGATCATCGACCGCAGTCATGAGGCACAGAAATATCGCGCATCCGGCCTCAACCTGGTCATCGCCGCGATCGTCTATTGGAACACGATCTACATGGATGCCGCTGCCCAACATCTCCGGTCAACATCGGTCGCGGTGCCTGATGATCTGCTTGCCCATACCTCCCCTGTTGGCTGGGAGCATATTGCTTTCTCCGGCGATTTCCTCTGGGATAGAGCCGCTGCTTCCAATGGCCGCAAGGCCCTCAATCTGCCGCCGGATAGCCGCGTCGCCTAAGCGTTCCCTGACTGTTCGTCCTTAGCGTTGTCTGGCGTACTTTCCACGCTACGCCCTCAATCGAGCGTGAACAAAGTGCGCTCGATACGGCCCAGTTCAGCCAATGCAAAATCCAGCCTGTTCTGGCGTTTGTAGGCGGCAAGTTTTCGCAAGATTACTGACGGCGCCACCGTGCCATCCTTGATTGAGGCGACAATCCTGACGATGTCATCCCAATCGGCCTCGATCGCTGCCGTTTTGATGGTGCGGCCCATCAGATTTTCGATGCCCTTGTATGTCGATGGCGCAGCGATCGAACCCAGCTTGCGGTCGCCAATATCGCGCAGCCGGGGCGCGAAGCGGAACCCGAGTAGGTGGCAGAGTGCGAAAACATGATCGGTGGCGCCGCCGGTATCGGTATAGTGCTCATGCAACGGAAGGTTGCCGGCGCCCAGGACAAGCCCGTCGAGCACGTAAGGCGCTTCACCTGCCGTCGCGGACATGATCCGTGATCCGAATGATGCGAAGTGATCGGAAAGGTGAGAATAGATTTTCACGCCAGGTTCGGCGCCATATTTGGCATTGACGTCCGCCGCCCCTGAACGGTTCCGCCCCGACCGGAAGAACTGGCCATCGGACGACGAACTGGTGCCAGCGCCCCAATGCCGCGCGAAGGGTAATTCGTGATGGGCTGAGATGATCATGGCCAGCGCGGCCTGATAGTTCTCGGGTGAAAGATACCAGTTGTGGGTCCATGCGAGTTGGGCATAGCTGACGCCTTCGCTGGCATTGGCCATCCGCTCCAGCCCGAGGTTGGTGCCATCAGCCAGAATTGCGGCGAGTACCGTGCTGGGGTTGTCGTGCTCCTTGCCTGAGCGCAGGTCACGGAATGCGTTCAAAAAACCAGTGCGTTCGGCGACTTCAAGCAGCAGCTCGGTGATGCGCACGCGGGGAAGCAGGGTATCGAGCTTGCGATCGAGGGCTTCAGCTTCCGGTGGGGTGACAGGCGGCATTTGCTGAAGCTTGAGCCGGTCTCGTTCGAGCGACACTCCCTCAAGCTTGTTTGTTTTCAACTGCTTGGCAAATCGGCGCAGCCGCCAGTCAAGATTTCGTGCCCGGTCAGCGAGGTAGGATGCAGCATTTGAATCGAACGGAAGCACATCCGCCACTTTGGCGGCGTCGCGCCGACCCAGCAAATAGGCATCGAAGCGCTGATAGTTGCGGGTTCCCTCGATCCATACATCACCGGCGCGCAAACGATCACGCAAGGTTGCCATGATCGCAATTTCATAACGTCGGCGGTCGATACGGCCGCTTTCGGTGATGAGACGCTTCCACTGCCGATTGGGGAATGGCAGTGGAACGCCATCGGGAAGGTCGCGCGACTTTCGTGTGTTCGCATCGCGAATGACATCGATGGCTTTGATCAGTGCCGTCCCTGTTCCAGACGCCTTGAAGGTGAAGGCGTCCAGAAATGCCGGGCTGAAACGCCGTAGCGTGGCGTAACGCTCGGTTGCCGTTACCAGTGCGTCCTCGCCGGCAAGATCAGCAAGGGCATCTACTTGGGCCTTTGCCGCAACAAGCCGGTGCCAGCCCACCGCTTCGTCAATCAATTCGAGCGGATCGCCGCCATTCTGGACAGCCTCATCAAGTGCTGTAATCGTGGCGCCAAACAGCCGCATGAGTTGCCCCACCGACTGAATACTATCTTGGTAGCGACGCTCGCGCCCACGCCGCGCGCGCGTGAACATGCCGCCGATAAGTCGGTCAAACATTTGGATCGCGGCATCGGCAAGTCTGGCCTCAAGGTCGATCACTGCGGCCGTCAACGTCGCCCGCCTGCGATTGACGCTGTAATCCGAAAGCAGGAATGCCGGTGCCACGCCGCCCTCGCGGACAAATTGGGCAAAGCGGAATTCCGGAATGGCGCCCCCAACTACCGGGTGGATACCTATGCCGCGAACATAGCGCAGGCGCTCAAGCAAGCCATTGATATTGGCCGCAGTCGGGGCTTCTTCGAAATTACGCAACCACGCCAGCGGTGTCATGCCGAAATCCGGGTTGTTGATTACGAGTTCGTCTAGCCGTGTCAGTTCAGCAGAGCTGAGGCCTTCGACGATTGCGGCTGCGGCAGCTTTGCGTGCGCGTGCCCGGCCAGCAAGACCGGCGCGTTCCAGTGTGTCGCCTGACGGAAGAATGAACCGCTCACCCTTCAGGCCAACCATGAGGGCGCGAACAATCGGTTCACCTCTGTCTGTATACTCGGCGGCTTGCGCGGCAAGATTCAGGGCAAGTGCCAGGTCGCCGCGTCGAAACGGGCGTATGCCAAGATAACGCGCCACGAGATCGGCATGATCGGTACGGGTTTGCGCGCGCTGACCATATGCAGAGAAGGAGGAAGGATCGACGAATAACTGTGCCGCGAGGTACTGAAGAATGACGTCGGGAAGCCCGATCTCGGGTTGCAGACCAAAGCCGGGATGTCGCATCAAAGCGATTTGTGCAGCCAGACCGAGGCGATTTGCTGGACCATAGCGGCGCCCAACCAATTCAACATCTTCCGCAGAAAGGGTATAATGCCCAATGATCGCGGTTTCTTGGACAGGAGGATCGAACAGGCGCCGGCGCTCGTCTCCGGTCAGAAGTCGGCGTCGTGCCATTTTGCTCTCCCGCTGAGGCGAATAACAAAATTGACACCAAAGCGGCTTGCACTGGAGGGAGGCCATTCGTTGCCGGTTGATCCCCGAGCAATCACCCGGCGCAGCAAGACAGTTTGGCGACATCCTTATCAAACGTTTGGGCCGCCAGTTTGAGGCCTTCCACAGTGGTCAGGTAAGGAAATATCGTTGCACCCAATTCCAGGGTGGTCATGCCGTGTTTGATCGCCAGCACCAGTGTCTGGATCGAATCCGCGCCTTCGGGTGCCATGATCTGGCCGCCCAGCAAACGGTCGTTCGCCTTGTCGGCAATCAGTTTGATGAGACCCCGCGTATCGCGTGCTGCCAGTGCCCTTGGCACAGCATCGAGCGGGAGCAGCGAAACCTTGATGTCCAGGCCTTGCGCCCGTGCTGTCGTTTCAGTGAGGCCGGCGCTGGCGACTTGCGGGTCGGTGAAGACGACGGATGGCATGGAGGAATTGTCGTAGCGGTATTGGTTGCCCGTCACCGCGTTGCGCGCGGCCAGTTTTGCGCCATAGGCGGCCATGTAGACGAACTGGTCCCGTCCCGTTACATCGCCCGCCGCGTAAATGCCTGGAACCGACGTTTCGAGGTGGTCATCGACGACGATTCCACCATTACGGGCAAGCACTATGCCGCGCTCCTCCAGCCCAAGCCCGTCGCTATTGGGTCGGCGTCCGGTGGCGATGAGCACCTGTTCCGCCGCGACGGTGTCACAATGCCCCTCGCAGGTCAATTCGACCCCGCTCTGTGTTTGGGCGATACGCTGATAGCCGACACCTGCGCAAACCCGCACGCCCTCGGCTTCCAAATAGTTTTTCAGCGCGGCACTCACTTCCGGGTCCATTTCGGGGAGCAGGCGGCTTCGGCAGCAGATGGTGACATCAACGCCCAGACGCGAAAACATCTGTCCCAGTTCTACCCCGATCACCCCGCCACCGATCACCAGCAGCGATTTGGGCAAGCGATCCAGCGCCAGCGCCGATGTGCTGGTTAGGTAGGGCACGCTGTCCATCCCCGGAATCGGCGGCACGGCGGCGTGCGCACCCATCGCCAATATGACCTTGCCGACCTTCATGGGCGCATCGCCGACAATCAGCGCACCATCGGCAAAGCGTGCCTTGCCCTCGATATAGCTCACACCGTCATAGGCGGGCAGCAGATCGACATATTTTTTTTGGCGCAGCGTCGTGACAAGATCGTCCTTCGACGCCGCCAATACGGACCAGTCATCCATCTGGACAGCGCCCCCAAGGCCGGGAAAGCGCGCGGCGGCAAGCCCACCATGCACCGCTTCGGCGGCGCGGATCAGCGTCTTGGAAGGAACGCAGCCAACATTGACACAGGTGCCGCCAATCGTGCCGTGACCGACGAGCGCCACTTTCGCGCCCAGATCGGCAGCGGCGATCGCGGCGGAGAACCCGGCAGAACCCGCGCCGATGACGGCCACGTCAAATCCTTCCTGCCCGGGGCGGTTGCAACAGTCGTTCATTGCTTATCGCTTTCTTGAGGCGCTGGCGGCGCCCCGCTCAGTTTTGAATAGCGCGCGCCGGATAACCCGCGTTGGTTGATGCAGCGGCAATCGCAGCAGCATTGGTGCGGCGCGGGTTATAGGTTGCGCGCGCGGTCTTGGCTGCGAAATCGACCGTGACCGCCGTTACCCCGGCGACGCCTTCCATCGCCTTCTTCACGGTGATCGGGCAGGTGGCGCAGGTCATGTTCTCTATCGCAAAGGTGGTTTGCTTCTGAGCGGTTGCGGTAGCCGCGGGGCGATCTTGCGCCGTGCCACTAACTGCATAGGCGACCCCGCCGCCAGCCATAGCCAGCACGGCCATAGCGATACATACTGTCTTTTTCATGGGTATTTCCTTTCAATAGAACCAGGGTGCCCACCAGCCGATGGTGAGCGCCAGGATGGCGACGGCAAGGCCCAGCCACAGCACCGCCTTGGTGGTCCAAGCCGATTGTGGACGAGCGCAGTAGGAACCGTCTTCACAGGGCGGTTTCGGCTTGAAATAGACATGCCAGAAGCCGTAGCCGAGCAGCGCGAGCGTTACGCCTGCGACATAGGGCTTGTAAGGTTCGAGCGCCGTCAGGTTGGCGATCCACGCGCCGGAAATTCCGAGCATAACCAACAGTAGCGGGACGACGCAGCAAGCCGAGGCGAGCCCCGCGCCGATCAATGCGCCCGCCGCAACCCAGTTTGCCTGCTTCGGCTCGTGGTTTTCGGTGAGGGCTGGCTGTCCCGCTTCCGGCGTTGAGACCATGGCTTGAATCCCTTGTTCCAACTGAGTGATTCGCAGTGTAGGCTCTGTAGCCACTACAGACTCAAGAGGTATTTTCATGGAGCAACAGGTCGGCATCTTGCGTGCCCAGCTTGCCCGGAAAACAGGCTGCAATCTCGAAACCATCCGCTATTACGAGAAGGTGGGATTGCTGCCGGGGCCGCCTCGCAGTTCCAACGGCTACCGCGTCTATTCGCCGGAACTGGTGCAAAGGTTGCAGTTCATCCTGCGCGCGCGCGACCTTGGCTATGCAATGGATGAGATACGGTCATTGTTGTCGCTCACCGATACCGGTGCACAAACCTGCGCGGAGGTTATGGCGAGAACCGAACTCCACCGCCGCATTGCAGATTTGCAGAAGATAGAGGTGACGCTGGCGACCACGTTAGCCAGATGCACTGGAGATGACGTTGCCGAATGTCCCATCCTGGAAGCACTCCAGTTTTTACCCCATCAAGGCAATTGACGCCATCTTTGAGGGATTTGATTTTGTGATGTCAGCTTGGAGTATAGCCTAACCGGACGTCAGGGCGCTACCGCGGTTTCTGTCAGATTAGGGTGATAAACGGAATTTGTTGACGAATGTCGTTGCGTATCATAGATTTCAACCTGACATTTTGATGGAGAGAGTGCGCAGTGAAGGGGCAACGGATCGGCTATGTCCGGGTCAGCACGTTCGATCAGAATGTGGATCGCCAATTGGAAGGTCAGTCGCTCGATCGGACCTTCACCGACAAGGCATCGGGCAAGGACGTCAACCGCCCCCAGCTTGAGGCTCTGCTCACTTTCGCCCGCGAAGGCGATACCGTCGTCGTCCACAGCATGGATCGGTTGGCCCGCAATCTGGATGACCTGCGCAAGCTGGTCCAGGGCCTCACCAAGCGAGGTATCCGGATCGAGTTTGAGAAGGAAAGCCTGTCCTTCTCGGGGGAGGACTCCCCGATGGCCAATCTGATGCTCTCGGTCATGGGTGCGTTTGCTGAGTTCGAGCGCGCCCTGATCCGCGAACGGCAACGCGAAGGCATTGCGATCGCTCGGCAGCGCGGCGCCTATCGGGGGCGGAAACGGTCGCTCTCGGATGAGATGATTGCCGATCTGCACCGCCGCGTTGCCGCCGGTGAACGCAAGGCGACCATCGCGCGCGACATGGGCATCAGCCGCGAAACCCTCTACCAGTACCTTCGCGCCGCTGCCTGACACCAATGTTCACATTATGTCCGGAAAATCGTTGTTCAGCGTACAAAGCTTGAGGTGACGCCTACTCGCCGGCCCCCGCTCGTGCGGGGTGGGGTCGCCACAATGCCGACGCGCTCGAAATAGCGGATCGTCTCGATGTTCACGCCGGTTCGGCGCGACAACTCGCCGATAGCTAGGCCTTTCTCATCCCTCATAATTCGCTTGCTCCTGTAGCCGCTACAGGAGGCATTAGGGGGTTATTCCGCCGGAGACGACTGATGAATAAAAGGATTTTGCCGCACGAAACCCTGGCCGCTTCCGCATCGCCACGCCGCGCCGACGCGGGGCTATCCGCCCTGGGTGCGCTGGCGAGCTTCGGCGCGGTCCTAGCCGCCGCATCCTGCTGCGTCTTGCCGCTCGCGCTGGCGGCGCTGGGCGTGGGGGCGGGCCTGTCGAGCACCTTCGCCGCGCTGATGCCTCTGCGCTGGGCCCTGACGGCGCTTTCCCTCGTCGGCCTGGCTGCCGGGTGGTGGGCGTATGTGCGGCGTCGGAGGACCTGCGCTGCGGATCGGTCCTGCACCGTGACCCTACCGTCCCGCGCAACTCCGATCATGCTCACGATCGGCACGACCCTGACGCTGACCGCGCTGATATGGGATCGCATTGAAGCGCCGCTTATAAAGGCGCTTTCCTGATGCAGCTCACCTCCACGCTGACCTGTCCCGAGTGCGGCGGTGTCGCGACCGAGACGATGCCCACCAACGCCTGCCAGTTCTTCTATGATTGCCGACATTGCGCGGCGGTGCTGCGGCCCCTGGCCGGCGACTGCTGCGTGTTCTGCTCGTTCGGCGATGTCCCATGCCCTCCGATTCAGGAGGCGAAGGCGAACGGGACCGTGGCGGGCTGCTGCGGGTGAGGGGGTATCGCACCTTTCAATCCGGGATGAGCGCGTAACCCCGGATTTGTAGATTCGCCAAGGTTGTAAGCGCCGAATCATCGATCTCAACGCCCGAAGCCACTTGGTTCGGCATGATCTCATTTCCGACCATGGCCTGACTGCAAACGCGGATTGAAACACCGGCTTTCTGGAGAGCGGCAATCAGCGCAGCGTTCGGGTTGGCCGCTACCTTCATACGCGCCGCATATGGCGCGTTCTGCAGGACGAGCGGGGTCGCGGGACCATGAATGATGACGGCGATGTCACCAGCCGGATGGACCTTGTCCGCGCCTAGCAGGTTCACGAAGCGCGCGACCTTCTCAAGGCTGGGATTCACTTTGTCGGGAGAGCTTGCGGCCTTGGTGACATTGAACAAGACGCGGTAGCGAAGCTTGGGATCGGGCCGCTCGGCAGCACTGGGCACGGCCACGATCCCGCCAAATCCCGGTATTACGGGATAAACCAGATTATCCTGTGCAGCTAGCGAGGTGCCGCCGGTCAGCATCGTTGCCGCGAGCAGAAATGTGGCGAAAGCTCTTTTTGGCAACCTTGCTCTCCTGTTGGACGGTAGGCGCTGCATAAACTCTCCAGAAGTGGGAGCCTACGCCTACGCAACACTGAACTGGCCCATCATTCCATTATCCTCATGTTCAAGGATATGGCAGTGATACATGAAGGGAGCGCTCTTGGCCGGCTGATCAAATCGGATGAGAAGCTCCACCGGTTCCTTGACGAGGACCGTGTCGCGCGGCCCCTGGTCGAGAACATCGGGCTGCCCGCCACCGCGGGTGAGAACATCAAAGTGGACGCCGTGAATATGGATCGGGTGGCGCATCATTTCGCCAGACACCTCCCATATTTCGGTGGAGCCTAGCTTCACCGTCTCATCGATGCGATTCATGTCGAATGGCTTGCCATTGATCGTAAGGCCGCCACCGCCGCTTCCTGAGCCCATCATGCCGCCCATGCCCATGTTGAGGCTCAGACGGCGACGGCGCACCGCCTTGCTGGCGTCGGGCCCAGTTCGTGATGCCAGAAGGGTCGGCACGACGCCGCTGGCACGAGCCTGTCCCAACGGCCGTGGTTCAAACCGCAGCACGGTCGCTGGTGCCGCGGCATCGGTCCTTCGGGCGCCACGCCCCATCATACCCATGCCGCCCATCATCGAGCTGTTGGTATCAGCCGCCGTCACCAGCGAGGCGGACCTACCGTCCGTGAAGTCCACGAGAAGCTCGGCACGTTGGCCCGGCGCCAAGGTTATGGCTTCCAATGCCACTGCGTGTTCGAGCAGCCCCCCTTCGGTTCCGATCCAGTGAAAGCTCCGCCGATCGGAAAACGACAGCTCATAAATCCGCGCGTTCGATGCGTTGACGAGCCGCAGGCGAACCAACCGATTTGGCACCGCCGCCAGCGGATTCACCGCGCCGTTCACAAGGATCGTGTCGCCGCGCCGGCCCTGCATGGCGACCATCATGCCGCCTGGCATGACAAGGCGACCATTTTCGAACTGGCGATCCTGGATGAGCAGGGGCAGATCGTCCACGCCATATTCTGACGGGAGCCCCAGGCCCTGCTCTTCGTCGTCGGTTACCAGCAACGCCCCAGCCAGGCCCGAATAGACTTGCTCGGCCGTCAACCCATGGACGTGTGAGTGATAAAGGAGGGTCGCTGCGGGCTGCCGGATCGGGAGCGTGGGCCGCCAGGTCGCGCCCGGCGCGATGATCTGATGGGGGCCGCCATCCAGCTCTCCGGGGATCAGAAGCCCGTGCCAATGCACAGTCGTGTCCGCGTTGAGCCCGTTGGTCACGACAGCCGCCACGTCGTCGCCACGGCGCACCCTGATCGTCGGTCCGAGATAGCTGCCATTATACCCGAGCGTGTCACTCGGCCGGCCTGGATAAAATGAAGTCGTTCCGGACTGGACCCGTAGCGCGAATGAGCGGCCAGGCCGTGCGTCCAACAGCGGCGGCATCGGAAGCGGGTTTGCACCTCCCCCGCCGAGGCCCGGCGTGGAGCGCGAGCAAGCGGTGGTTGCGAACAATGCCGCTCCGCCAGCCAACAGCGAACGTCGATCGAGCATCTAAATCTGTCCCAGCGTGCAGCGCAGCTCGGAAGCGATACGGACAGCCTGGTCGATCAGCATGGGGTTACCTCGCACTCCGGCGCTTCGAAGGAGCCTCGATGGCTTGGCGAAATAGTAGCTCACGGGGGGAACCTCCTAGCTGGCGCTTGATCGAACACCACTCCATCATATATGCTACATATAAGATGTTTGGAGCAACTGTGCCACCTTCCCTCGTTAAAATGTCTCCGGAGCTTCTGGAGGAAAAGGCCGGCGAAGCGGAAGCGTTCCTCCGTTCGCTTGCGAGCCGGCACCGTCTGATGATCCTGTGCAGCCTGCTCGGCGGGGAGTTGTCGGTAACCGATCTGGGCGAACGCCTCGGACTGACACAGTCGAATTTGTCCCGCCATCTGGCCACGCTGCGCGACGAAGGCCTGGTCGGAACACGGCGGGAGAAAACGACGATATTCTACCGCATCACGTCCGAGCGCGTGCTGCCGATCCTGACGGAACTCTACGCACTCTTTTGCGCCGGTGACGAAGCTGAGAGCAGAGAATCCTGACGATGGAGGGTTTCACCCCATTCTCGGCCATCGTGGGCGGCGCGCTAATCGGCCTCTCGGCTTCCTTCCTGTGGATCGCCAATGGGCGCATCGCTGGAATCAGCGGCATCGTCGGCGGGGTGCTTGCGCCTGTCCGCGGCGAGATGGCCTGGCGCGCAACATTCCTGGTCGGCCTGCTCGCCGCGCCCTTGCTCTACCGGGCGGCGGGCGGCCTGCTACCGGACCTCACGTCGCCGGCCCCAGTCGCCGTCGTGATCGCAGCCGGCCTTCTGGTGGGATTTGGGACTCGGCTCGGGAGTGGTTGCACCAGCGGGCATGGCGTCTGCGGAATAGCGAGGCTCTCGCCCCGCTCGCTCGCCGCGACAGGCGTCTTCCTCATCACAGCGGCCGCGACTGTGTACGTCGCCCGACACGTCATCGGACTCTGAGCAATGAGGAAGCTGCTCATCGCGCTCGCCTCGGGGCTCATTTTCGGCTTCGGCCTGATCGTCTCCGCCATGATAGCCCCCAGCAAGGTTCTGGCGTTTCTTGATGTCGCCGCGCCGTCGTGGGACCCGAGCCTTGCCTTGGTGCTGGCCTCGGCCGTCATGGTTTCAGCGTTGGGATTTGCACTCGGCCGAAGGCGCGATGCTCCGCTTTTCGCACCGGCGTTCAATGGGCCATCGTCCCGGTCCCTGGACAAGAAGCTTCTCTCGGGCGCGGCTTTGTTCGGCGTCGGATGGGGCCTCGTCGGCTACTGCCCTGGTCCGGCCCTGGTCGCCCTGAGCCTCGGAGCGCCGGCGGCGCTGGTGTTCGTCGTGGCGATGCTGGCGGGCATGGGCGTCTTCGCCCTTCAGGAACGTTATCGCGCAGCCAGGCCCGGGGCAAACCCATGACGCCGGTCGACATCCTCACGCTCATATCCGGTGTCGTCGTCGGCTTTACCCTCGGGGTGATCGGCGGCGGCGGCTCGATCCTTGCCCTGCCGTTGCTGCTGTATGTCGTGGGCATGAAGGACCCGCACGTCGCGATCGGCACGAGCGCGCTGGCGGTGGCCGCCAATGCCTTCGCCAACCTGATCCAGCACGCCCGGGCCGGAACCGTGAAGTGGCCCTGCGCCCTCGTCTTCGGGGCATCGGGCGTCATAGGCGCCCTGATCGGCTCCACCCTGGGCAAGATGGTGGCGGGTCAGCATCTCCTGGTGCTGTTCGCAGGCGTGATGATCGTGGTGGGGGTTTCCATGCTGCGCGGCAAATCCGGCGGCGGCGACCCGGGCGTGCGGATCACGCGCCCCATCGCTGTGCGGCTCGTGGCGATCGGCCTTCTCGCCGGCCTCCTGTCAGGGTTCTTCGGCATCGGCGGCGGCTTCCTGATTGTGCCCGGCATCATGCTCGGCAGCGGCATGCCCATCCTCAACGCGGTCGGATCGTCGCTGTTTTCGGTGGGAACGTTCGGATCGGCGACAGCCCTCAACTATGCCCTGTCAGGACTCGTGGATTGGCGCGTGGCCGGCTTCTTCATCGCTGGCGGGGTCGCTGGCGGCGTCGCCGGCATGCAAACCGCCATCCGGCTCGCCGATCATAAGGGCTTGCTCACCCGCATCTTCGCTTTCGTCCTGCTGGCCGTGGCCGCCTACATGCTGTTCCGCAGCCTGGGCGGGATCGGCGGCTAGACACCATTGGAGACCGATCATGATCTTTCGTCAGTTGTTCGAGCCGGAGTCCTCGACCTACACCTACCTCCTCGGTTGCCCGGAGACGCGCAAAGCCGTCCTGATCGATCCTGTCCTCGAAACGATCGAACGCGACCTTGCCGCGCTTCAGGAACTGGATCTCGAACTGGCTTATACGTTGGAGACGCATGTGCATGCGGACCACGTCACATCGGCCTGCTATCTGCGCAGCCTTACCGGCTCCAAGATCGCGCACCCCGCCATGGACGGCCTTCCCTGTGCTGACGTGGGGGTCGCCGAGGACCAGCCTTTGACTGTCGGCGCGCTCAAGCTTCAGCCGCTGTTTACGCCGGGGCACACCGACGCCCACCATACCTACCTGGTTGAGCAGCCCGATGGTCTTCGCGCCTTCACCGGCGACGCCCTGCTAATCGACGGCTGTGGCCGCACCGACTTCCAAAACGGTGACGCCGCCACCCTTTATCACTCCGTCACGCAGAAGATTTTCACGCTGCCGGGCGATGGTCTGATCTACCCGGCTCACGACTACAATCATCGCCACATCACGACAGTGGCGCAGGAGCGTGAACGGAACCCGCGCCTTGCGGGCAAGACCGTTCAGGAATTCGTCGCGATCATGGCCGCTCTCGATCTTCCCTACCCAAAGAAGATCGACGTTGCCGTTCCGGCAAACAAGCTTTGCGGTGATTGCCCGACAGATTTGCCGGAAATGCTGCGCCAGATAGGCGGCAAGTCCGAGCAGGGCTGAGCCATCCGATACAGGTTCATTTACAGGAGAAAGTCGATGCCAACACGCACCTCGAAACAACTGGTTTCCGAAGCGAATGCGATTGTCGAAACTATCGCGCCTGACGATGCAGCCAAACTTGTCGGCAATCCCAAGGTCCAGTTCGTTGACATCCGCGAGCCAGGGGAAGTCGCAAAATCGGGGCTGGTGGCTGGTGCGGTGCATGTCCCGCGTGGCCTTCTGGAATTCCAGGTCGATCCTGAAAGCCCCACCCACAATGCCAAACTCGCCAGTGGATCGCGGTTGGTGCTCTATTGTGGGTCCGGCGCCCGCTCGGCGCTGGCCGCAAAATCACTCAAGGAGATGGGCGTGGAGAATGTCGCCCACGTCCCCGGCGGGTTTGCGGCGCTCAAGGATGCCGGCGCTTCAATCGCACCGGAATAACCCATGGCGCGCTCGAGCGCCGCTTCTCGCAGGCAGGATACAATCCTTGGATAGCCATATCGCATTCGCCAGCCTCGGATTGAGCCCGATAGCCATCTCCATAGGCCCGCTCGACATCCGCTGGTACTCGCTGGCCTATATCGCCGGCATCATTGCCGGGTGGTGGTATCTGCTGCGGCTGCTGGCCCAACCAGCGGCCCCGATGAACCGCGCACAAGCCGACGATCTCGTGTTCTACGCGACGTTGGGCGTTATCCTCGGTGGCCGTCTCGGCTATGTGATCTTTTACGGTCCTGAGATGATCTTCGACCCCCTGCAAATCCTCAAGCTGTGGGACGGCGGCATGTCGTTCCACGGGGGTGCAGCTGGCGTCTCGCTCGCGCTGATCCTGTTCGCGCGACGACACGGCCTCGAATGGCTGCACGCGCTCATGAAGCTCTCGACTATTTCAACGGCAACGTCACAAATCCGTTCGATGAGCTAACATGGCCCAGCATTGCCGAAGGTTATCTTCTAGTCGCACAGAAGGCGGTATCAGACGCATTGGTCGCTTTGGAACGTGCAAACAGCGTTGGTTGGACCAAGCACGGCCAATAACTATCGTCCTGGCCCTTCCCGCGAACGATCGCGGTTCCTAGATCGTTCGCTCTGCCGCTTCCGCTCCATCGCGGCTACCGATCGCTCATGAATTGTAGGCGTTCGCCCTGCCCCCACAAATTGCCGCACCTGGTCGGCAAGCTGGCGGTCAGCTGGATCGCTGCTTGTCTCAAGCCGCTTGGCGGCAGCTAGATAGCGGTGTTGCGTCTCATTCCATGCCTGCCGCCCGCGCACCACGAAATCCGGAGCGGTTGACCGCCCCGCCAGCTGGTCTCGCGCGGCCGCAGTGATCTTCTGATTGGCAAACGGCGCAGGTGCGGTGCCGGCCATGTAGCGCTGCCTCATCCGATTCAGGGCCATGCTCTGACCGGCTCGGCCGACACCACGCGCTGCGCGAGGCGTTGCCTCGGCAGTAACCCCCCTCGCCCGCAATTCCTCTGCAAAGCGCTCCCGGTAATGATGCAGCGTTTGAGGTCGCGGGTTGAAGCGTTGCCCTGTGTCGCCGCGCGCGGCAACCGTCACATGCACGTGGGGCCGCGGTGTGTCCGTATGCAGCGCCAGGACGTAATCCCACTCATGCCCGATCTCGCTGCGCGCGACCTCGCGCACCGCTGAAAGAACCTTGTCGGGGTCTGTCCCTGCCGGCATCGAAAAAACCATGCTCACGGCGGCTACGGTAGAATTGTCACGCCAATAGACAGGATCGCCCCAATCGCGCGCCAGCTCCGCCCGAGCTTCCTTGTCAGTCAGTATGTCGCCATCACGCGTTTCAAGCGGCACATCGCCTTTCCGGCCGATATAGTCGAAATGCGCAGCCGCGTGGTTCTTGCCCTTCGGCCTGCCCGTAACCTTGACCATGACCTCCGGGGCACGGCTGACAACGCGAGCAAGCCGCGCCCGCGTGCTCCCGCCCTGGCCTGCCCGCCTCGAACTCAGCGAGCGCAGCAACATATCGGCCCCGCGCCTGTTCGGGTCGCTGGTCAGCTTTGGTTTGAACAGCGCGGCAAGCTGTCCCGCCTCAAAGCTGCTATCAAAGTCGCTCACTGGAAACCTCCCAATAGGACAGGTCAGCTTTCGTAGCGGCGCCGATACCTTCGACGGCCGCGCCGATCGCCGCGCGCAGGTCGTTGACCTTTTGCAGCTCGCCGGCGATCTCCGCTGCATTGTCCGCCAGCGCCATCTTGTTAGCGGCTCGGGCGATCTGATTCACGTTGCGCCCAATGCGCTGCAACGCCTGACGGCAATTCAACAGCTCTTCGCGCAATTCGCGATCGACAGGCGCGGCAATGCCGATGTGTCGCCGCACAAGAGCCATGGCCCAGGTCGCCGGGGTCATGCGGCGCTCTTTTGCGCGATGGCGGATCACGGCCAGTTCGGTTTCGGTCGGCCGAAGATAAAGGCGATGCTCGCCAGCGGCCTCGCGGTCAACAAGAGGTGCGGCCTCGCTGGCCGCCCCGGACTGCCGGAGCACGGCGTCAACCAGTTGACGCATGAAGGGGCCGCGCCCTCCCCTCGTCTGCGCAAGCGCGTCAATCTTTGCGAGCTTGGTTGCCTCGATCTTGAAGCCCAGCGTCTTTTCCATGTGGGGTAGGTATCTCCCAACCGTGAAGCGCGATCCGATAGGATTGAGCGTATCGGTTAACATTAGCCGCCGCAAGGCTTATCCTGCCATAAAGTAGATACCTACCCCACAAACAAAAAGCGGTGGCAACTGCCACCGCTCTAAATTCCACGTCGCCTCGATGCTGAGAGAACGTGGACGGTAAAAGCTATCAGAAGTCGAAGGTTTGGGGCGCGGCCTCGCCGTCGAACCGAACCGTGACCTGGCCACTTAGAACAATCCCGCGACGGCCCTGAATGATGATAGCCGGTGCGTCGGTAGCCTCTTTCGGCTGACGGGGGGCGCGCGGCTTGTGATCGGAAGGATCGGCAAGCACGGCCCCCTCCCCTTCCCGCTCGTCGTCGTGAGCGTCCAGTTCAGGCCGCTCCCGACGATCGTCCGTCGCACTGGTAGCAGCTGCCACCAAGGCGCGCGATTCTTGGGGCGACGCTGGATCGTCGATCGCTTTAGCGGCACCGGCCTGCGCGGTCTCTTCCTCGGGGCTGCCTTGGAGCGTAGCAAGAAACTGCTCACAGGCGGCGGCTGTCGGATTTTCGTTTGCTGCCACGAAATTGCGCGTGGCCTGCTCGTCCAGCTCGATCGCGTGTTTGATCGCGACGGCGGCACGCGGAGAACAATTCTTCAACGCGGCAAGAATGTCCTCGGGCAAGGTGCGCAGCGAGTAGAGCCGCTTCACTTCCGAATGCGGCTTGGCGATGCGCGCGGCTAGATCCTTTGTCGAGAGCGTGTCACTGACGCGGCTCGCGATGAAACTGACGCGCTCAGCCAGACTTAGGGCTTGGCGTTGCTCGTTCTCAAGAAACTGGTCGAGGCCAATATCGCGCTCGGCGTCCGCCTGATCCAGAACGGTGTCGATCTGGTCGAAACCAAGCTGGCGGCACGCGCGATAGCGCCGCTCTCCGTAGCGGATGATGTAGCGACCGTTCGATGTTGGCGCGACAACGATGGGTTGCAGCAAGCCGCGGTCCTTGATGGTTGCGGCCAGTGCATCAATCTCGGCCTGGTCGAACTCCCGGCGAACCTGCGTGGGGTCTGGATCAATGTCATCGAGCGGAAGGCGCTGAAACCGTCCAGCTGCCTTGAACTCGGTATTCGCGGGGACGGCCGAAAAGTCCATCGCGTCCATATCGAAGTCGGCAAAGCTCTTCTTCGCCGGTTTGACAGCTGCCTTGCTCATGCGGCTTCCCTCTCAGCTTGATCGACAATGTAGGAGACGACTTCGCGCACGATCGGCGCGCTACGCCGCGTGTCCTTTGCCAAGCGCCAAACGGGAATTTCGAGTAAAGCCGCCTCGCGCATGTGCTCGCGGTGCGGAATGGTGTGCGGCACCACATTGGCAGGAAGCGCCTGCCCAATGCGGTCCATCAGCATTTTTGAAACTTCGCTCGTTGTCTGAACGCGGTTGAACACGATCCCGAACCGGGTCGCGTTACCCTCCCCGCGCACCTTGTTTGCAAGGCTGATGCTTTGCGAGATTTCGTTGAGCGACTGACGCGCGGTTTTGTCGGGGTCCAGTGGGACCGCGACATAATCGGACGCAATCAGCGCCATGAGGTTCCGGCCATCCCACGCGGGCGCAGTGTCGATCACGCAGTAGTCGTAGTGCTTGGCAAGGCCGGCACGAATGGCGCGGACATAAGCGCCGATGTGCTGGCCTTGCTGCGGGCTGTCAGTCGTCAACTCGACGATCTGCCGTGTGTTCTTGAAACAGGCCAGCGCCGGAGGTTCTTCGTTCGGGTCGAAGTCAAGAATCGACTGAACCGGGCCGATCTGCTCGAACTCGGCTTTCAGCATCCCGGCACTGTGGCATTGCTTGTCCAGGTCCAGGACCACGACACGCTTGCCCTGCTCGGCCAGATGCCACGCAATATGACAGGTAAGCGTGGTCTTGCCGATGCCGCCGCGCTCATTGGTCACTACGATTGTTCGCATTGAGAATCCCTTCAATGGCTGCGCCACGGGCTACTTGTGCCAGCGGTTATGAGCGGCGCTGTTTCCCGATCCGAAGCGATACTGCGACTGCATATACCATGGGTTCGGATCGTCGTTCAGGTTGAGGCCCTTGCCCTTGCGGCGCGGGCCGGTCTGTTCGGTTGGTGGGTCTTTGCCGAAGAAAACGATCAGCACGAAGACGGCGACGGCTCCCACTCCTAGCCAGCCAAAAGCGAAATAGGCCGCGAGTCCGACTGCAAGGACGACGATCAGCGCGGTTGCCGCGATCGCAAGCCACAGGGCAAGCGATGCCCAAAGCATGACAGTCCGTAGCACGCTGGCTGCGCGCCGAAGTTTGCTGGCAATCTCACGGCGCATAGCGGCCTCCTAAGCTGTTCGGCTCTCGCCTCGCTCGGAGCCGATCAGCTTAGGGAAAGGCTGCTCCCTGAAGATGTTCGGCACCTCGGTTCGCAGGGCACGCGACATACGTAGCGCCGTCAGCAAAGTGGCGTCCTGTCTGCCGTTCTCGATGGCCGCGACTGTTTCAGGGGAGACTTGAATCCTCGCTGCCAGCTCGGATTGCGTAAGTCCGGAAGCGACGCGCAAGCTCGCTACACGATTGAACAGTTTGGCTGCCACACATGCCTCACGTAGTTAAACCCTATTCTTGTTAGGGTCTGTGAAAAGCATTGTCCACAAAAAAGGGCGGCCACCAGGCCGCCCGTTTTAGGTGAAAGGGGGGGGGCTTAGTCAGCCCCGCCCCGAACCAAGATACCCAGCCCCTCAGCGATCAGGTCCACCGAGTAGCGGGTTTCGCCATTGCTCTCGTAGCTGTTCTGGCGGACCCGTCCGGTGATGTGAACCAGGTCGCCCTTGCCCAAGTCAGCGGCGCGCTCTGCCAGCTGGCGGAAGAACGTCACGCGGTTCCAGTGCGTATCGGTCTTCCATTCATCGCCATCCTTGCGGTTGTAGTTCGCGGCGACGGAAACATGGGTGACTTTATCGGTCGTATCGACACTGCCAACGCGGCCGATGATCCGAAATTCAGCGATGTTCTGCATGGTAGTCTCCTTTGGATAAGCGTTGCTGACGGATTTTTTGCGGCGGAGCTGAGCTACGCGGGCAAGCTGAAAATGGGAGGGTCCGCTTGCGGAAACCCAAGGCCGAAGGCCGGTTTTCTGCTTGCCCGCATTAGTGGCGATGTGGAGTTCGTATCCGTCAGACAGCAACGCCCAAAGGAAACGGCCCGAGTAGATGCAGCAATTTGGACTGGCGGCGGTGGCAGCTGCCACTGGCCATTGGCACCCATAGGTCGCTGCGCTCGATCGGCACGGCGGGGATTGGAAAACCCTGTCGCGGCTCCGCCGCTCTTTCCGTAGCTGGCAGTCCGTTGACGCGAGCAGGGGACTGCCGGTGGCAGCTGCCACCGGCTTGAAGCCGAACAGAAAGGGCAATCAGCGGTTCCGCTCACGATGATTTCGCTGAGGGCTGGGTTCTTGCACCTGGGCGGCACGATGGGCCGCCCACACCCGCTTGACGGTGCTGCGGTCGCAATCGGCCAGCTCTGCCGTTTTGGCAATGCTCTTGCCCGCTTCGCGCAATGCCACAATGCGGGCGTGCGTTGCCCGATCGCCTTTGCGCCCTCCGCTGCGCCCTGCGGCCTTTGCCAAGGCGATACCTTGGCGCTGTCGCTCGCGGCGATCGGTGTAATCGTCGTGAGCCATCTGCAGGGCGATCTTCAAGAGCATCGCCTGAACAGATTCGAGCACGATGCGGGCGATGCCCTCGGCGTCGGCCGCGAGGTCGGACAGGTCCACGACGCCGGGAATGGCAAGTCGCGCGCCTCGCGCACGAATTGTCTCAACCAGCTGCTCGGCCTCGGCCAAGGGAAGACGACTAATCCGGTCAATCTTCTCGGCAATCACCACTTCACCGGGTTGAAGATCGGCAATCATACGCAGCAACTCGGGGCGGTCGGCACGGGCACCCGATGCCTTCTCCCGATAGACTGCCGCGACATAATAGCCCGCTGCCTTCGCCTCGGCTACGATGGCATCCTGTCGGCGTAAGTCCTGTGCATCGGTGCTGACGCGCAAATAAACGCGGCCGATCTGCGGCGCGAAGGCGGGGGACGGCTCAATATCAGTGGCCATCGTTTGTTGAAGCTTCCTTGCCTAGCTGGGGACCATCCGGGGGCGAGGCCAGCATGTTGGATATGCTGGCTTCTGCGCTCGCGATCGCATCGCGGATTTCATCGGCCTGTTCGCGCAGCGCCGCCAATTGGCGGTCGCGCGGCAAAATTGCCCTCAGCCAATTAGCGCGCTGCTCGATTTGAGCGATCTGTTCGGCAAAAAACTGAGCGTCGGATCTCATCCGATCAAGCTCAGCCTGCGCCACGCGTAGTTTGCGGTTCCAAGCGGAATCGCGCGCCTTCGCTCGCCTGACCTCGTCCCGGTCTTGCTTGGCTTTGCGCTTCCGCTCCTGATCTAGCGCCTTTTGCAAGGCATCGCGTTTCCTGATCCGCTCGGCCTCAGCCGCTTCATCACGCCTGCGCGCGATCAAAGCATCCAGCGCCGAACGATCGTGAATGTCTATGTTGTTGCAGACCCATCTGATCCTTCGGAATGCCTTGTCCTCGATTTGGCCGATGCGGCTTGGCGACACACCGACGATCTTTGCAGTCGCGGCAAGAGTGAGCGCGGGAGAGGGGCCAAGCCCGATCCGCAAGCGGACAACCTGTTGCTCATGCGGTTCCAGCATCGCGATCAACCGCTCGACGGTTCGATGGTCGGTGATCGGCCTCTCTACATCGCGCTTTGCAAGCCGAGCTGCGAACAGCTCCATGGCCGATTTCATCGCGTCGTCCTGACCGTCCATGCAGGGTTTGAACCTCGCTCGTCCAAATATGGCGCACAATCTATACCATCTGCGCTAGGCGCGAAAGCCATGGCGCAAATAGCTGCTTGAGCAACCCTATTGCGCCATGCTGCCCGTGCCGACATTCTGCGCCTAGCTGTAGTGGACTGCAATGATGATTGGCCGGACGCGCAATAATGGGCCTCAGCGGACGCAGATTGGCTGAGACGGAGGCACATTGTTGATCCGCTCGCGCCCGATGTCCGAAACCGCCAGAAAAGCTGGTTGCCACGGACCAAGCAGGCGTTGATTTCGGGATCGGGTTTCTTGGCGTCAAAACCGGCCGGGGCAAGGGCTTCCACCGGCCGCAAGAAAACCGGACGTTTTCCTTGCGACGGGCAATAATACCGATTACGTTACATGTAACAAGTTTGATTGGAGTAATCCCGGTGCCGTCACCAGTCACAGAGCGAGTCCAGAAGCGTCGTGACGCCCTGCGTGCGGCCGGTCTGCGGCCGATCCAGATATGGGTTCCTGATACCCGACGACCGGGGTTCGCGGAGGAATGTCGGCGACAGGCGCTCGTGGTCGCAGCAGCCGACGCGGCGGACCATGACTTGGACGCCTTCATGGATGCGGCCCTGATCGATCTCGACCCCGAAGGCGAGGCGTGAACCGGGGCGACCTGGTGACGATCGCGTTGCCCGGCGACTTTGGCAAACCGCGCCCCGCCCTCATCATCCAGTCGGACCAGTTCGACCAGACCGGCACCATCACTGTACTGCTGGTATCGGGAACGCTGGTTGACGCTCCCCTGATCCGTACGACGATCGATCCGACACCGACCAATGGCTTGAGGAAGCGGTCGCAGGTCATGGTGGATAAGGCGATGTCGGTGAAGCGCGACAAGATTGGGGCGACGATCGGCCATCTCGATGCCGAAGCCATGCTGGCGGTTACGCGAGCGCTGGCCGTCTTCTTCGCCATTGCCTGATCCAGCAATGCCGAAGACGGCTCCCCCTGATAACGGCCTCTATCCTCCCAAGGACAGGATGGGCTTCGCGGTTCCGGTTTCACCTGGCCATTCGCTGCTGCTCTTGAACAGCTACATGCGAACCGACTTGCTGCTCGGTATCCACCGGCATATTCATCGGATGCAGAACCAAGACGCGCCGGGATCGCCGATCCACCATTTGGCGGACAGCATCGCCCATGTCGTCGCCGCATATGACGGCATCAACCTGTTCGAGTGCATTGCCCGCAACACCCTCCATATTGACCCCGATTTCGAGTTCCGCCACGAGCCGGACTATGCTCATGACATCAAACTCATGAAGCATCATCTGCGTTGTCTTCGACGGACAATCAGGGACTTGGCATGCTACGATTGAGGCCCGACCGATCGGTCGGATTGTCAGTTTCCGGTATCGCGCGCGGGCGGATCAACAATGTGCCTCCGTCTCACCGATCATGCGCTGCATCTCAATGATCGTGCGCCTGCCGCGCCGGTCCGTCTCACGTAATGTGAGCTGGAAACCGCCCTTTATTGCGCGTCCGGCCAATCATCATTGCAGTCCGCTACACCTAGCGAGAAGGACGCAAACACGATGCCAACCATATACCTGAAACGAACATCGCCGTTGATGACCAAGCTCGGGGCCAACATCGCTCGCGAACTAAAGAAACTAGGCATAACTCAAGGGGAGTTGTCCGAACGCTCGGGCGTTGCGGCGTCACATATTTCATACATGGTGCGCGGACATGGTAATCCAACGCTTGCCACCTTGGAGAGCCTTGCCGATGCTTTCGGATTATCGGCTGTCGAATTATTGGCAGCGGATAGCACTTCCCGCGACAAGTCCTGAAAGGCAGTCGCTTTATTTGATCGGAACAATCTATGTCCAGTAACCCGCCCCGCGAATTTGACCGACTGCTACAAGATGCGCCGCTGGTGCGGGCAATGGGGGGAGCACTCTCGATGTTTGCCACGCTGCTTGCGCGTCAAGGCATTGTCGAGGCGAGCGAGGTTGCAAACTTGCTGGGTATCTATGCGGTCGCCACAAGCGAAGTCGATAATGAAGAGGGCATGATCTTGGGATGCTGGGCAGCTATGATCCGCGACGTGGCGGAGCAACAGCGCACATCTGCTCGCAAATAGCCCCGGCGCGCACGGCGCTAGCCGTGAGCCGCTTCGATCTTCTGGGCCAGCTCAGCCAGGTGATCGGAAGCAAGTAGATCCTCGGCGGTAAGATCGGCCGCGAAAAACTCGCTTCCGCTGGGTGGCGCGCGATCGGCGGCGAAAGCGGCCAGATAGGGCCGCGCCTCGTCCGTTGCGATCCAGCGCCAGAAAGCATTGCCCTGGCCGAATAAACCGCTCTCGAACATATCGAGCCGTGCTTGTGCGAAGTCGGTCAATTTGCGTCTCCTGACAATCAGGCGGTTCGGCAAAAAACGTATGGCCCGCCCCGTTTGCAAGTAGGATTTTACGGTGTTCTGATCAGTCTGCGTCAACGTATGCGGTCTCACGGGAGCATCCCGTGGCCAAGATGGACATCCGCACGTCTGGAGCCACAATAAGGGAACCGGCAACAGGTGCCATTTTTTTGCCCGGGCTTTCCAGACGCCGATCGACTGTCAGGCCATCTTCACGATCCTTCCTGCAAACATCGTTGGGCTACGCGTGCAGAAGCACGCAGCCGATCCGTTATGCCGCTGCTGGATAGCCGCGTTCGAAGCTCACTTCTTTGCGGAGGGCTGCCCAAGCGATCCGCGCCAGTTTATTCGCCAATGCGACGACGATTGCGTTGCGATGAACTCCTCGCTCGATCATTCCTGTTAACCAACGTCCCAGCGGGGTTTCGCTGCGCGCCAGTGACGGTAATGCTGCCCGGGCGCCATGGATGAGCAAAGTGCGCAAATAGGTGTTGCCACGCTTGGAGATGCCGAGCAGCCGGGGCTTGCCGCCGGTAGTATGTTGCCTGGGTACCAGGCCGAGCCAGGCACCCAAGTCTCGCGCTTTGGCAAAGCTGCTGGCATCGCCCACGGCTGCAATCAAAGCGGTTGCGTTCAATGTACCGATGCCGGGGATGGACGTGAGCCGCCGGGCAGCTGCATCATTGCGAGCCAGTTCGACAAACTCGCCGTTCAGTGCCTCGACCTTGGTATCAAGTTCGTGCCATTCGGCACGCAGTTCACCCACCAGTTGCTTCAAGCGTGGTGATAGGGTCGTATCTTCGGCGGCCAGCATGGCATCAATGCCCAGCTCCAGCTTGCGCCGTCCGGCCGGGCAAATGGTCCCCCGCTCCAGCAGGATCGCCCGCAGTTGGTTGATGAGGTTTGTGCGCTCGGCTACCAGGCGGGACCTGACGCGGTGGAGGGTCTGGATGTCCAACTGCTCCTGAGTCTTGAGTTCGACGAAGCGCATCGTCGGGCGCGAGGCGGCCTCGGCAATCCCCTCCGCATCACGATCATCATTCTTCTGCGCTTTAACATACGGGCGCACGTACTCCGGCGACATCAATCTGATTTCGTGCCCCTGCGCGGCGAAAAGTCGACCAAGGTGGTGGGCACCACAGCACGCCTCCATTGCAATCACGCAAGCCGGAAGCTTGGTCACGTAATCGATAAGTGTCTGTCGGCGCATCGACTTACGCACGATGACAGCGCCTGCTGCATCAACGCCTACGACACTGCAGGCATTCTTGCCCAAATCAACGCCAAGGATCACAATAGACATCGGTCCGCTCCTTTCCCTTTCAAGCACCAGCATCATACCTGATGCTGGTGAAAAGGGGCGGGCCATCCCATAAGGGAGGCCGAAGCCTCCCTTTGTCTTACTGGAACAGTTTGATGAAAGCGGGCGCGAGGCCGATGACTGCGAGGACGAAACCGACGCTGCCGATGACCCAAGTCTGTGCCGTCAGCTTGCTTTCGATTCCCTTGTTCGCCTCCTGAACCTTCACGGCGATATACTCCTCAATAGCCTCTACAACTTCCGCTGCGGCGTCGTCGGACAGATTAGCCGCTTTCAGTGCTCTAAACAATTTGATGTGCATCCGGTTCTCCTTCTCGTTGGTGACGGGAGACACCCGGCATGGGCACCGGCGCCGGCTGTCAGGGACCGCGAAGCGGCCGCGGTAGCGGGCGGTGGGGGAGCCGATTTGCGCAGCAAATTGGGGGAACCGCCGATCCTTGATGCGGCCTGGTGCAGCCCTCATGCTAGGAAGACACTGACGGGGGGATTTAACGAACTAACGCCCGTCCATCGGGCGGACCTTCACCCTGCGCCGTCTCGCGCCCGAACGATCGCGCTGTATTCCAGCAGCGTTTGTCGGACATTCTCATCATCCATCACATTGAGCGCATGGCCGGTGGCCGATGCCTGATCCGTCCGCATTTCGAGCCAAGCGATCCGCGCCGTGTTCGGCACAACGCGACCATGCTCAAGCGCGATCTGCTCGCTGTAACCGGCGATAACATCGTTGATGGCCTCAAGGGCTGCCTCATAGGCGATGGCCTGATCTTGGGTCCACAAGGGCGCTGTCGGTGTGGGGGCAGTCACCTTGCCATATAGAGAGGGCAACTGGTCTCCCGGCAAGCGCAAACTACGCCATTTGCGCTTGCCGGGAGTGGGCGGCCCTACCGGGGGGCTTGGGCCGTTGATGGGCCTATAATCCTCAAACTCACAACGCCAAATGGCGTTGGATAGATTGAAAGGGCGGCGCGACAAACAGATGCCCCCTCGAAGCGCATCGCGCGACGTTGCGCATGGACCGCGACAATTCTCGCTTTCAGTTGTCGCTTAACCAAGCGAGCTGCTGACCGATTCCAAGCCCCTCCATCGGAACCGATGCGCGCCGTTCGATCTGCGGCCAAAGGGGATCGCGATAGTTGCGGCCTGCGAGAACGATCAGCGGCGCGGCGGCGTCGATCTGCTCGGCCATTGCTTCGATCACGCGCGCGCCCCAAAGGCGGCGCGCGCCTGCCTTCATCGCGCCTAGCTGTAGGGGCTCGCAATCGTAGCGGCGTCTGCTCGCCAACAGCGCGATTTCCTGCTCACGCTATCTGCCACTGGCGCGTGGCGCCGTGCTCAAATTAGCTGCCAATGTGCTCGCCCTCATCCGGCGCTGCTCGCAAACGAGGCGTCGCACTCACGCTGTCTGCCAACAACTTCGACCGCCAGCGGGAGGTCGATCAGACGGCCATAGGCTGTCCCGTTTCTCCATCTGCACCGGGCAGTTTCGGGAAAAGCCAATCGGGAACACATTTCGGGAAAATGGCACCTCGTTGCCATCGAGCGCGCCTTGCCGCCGTCAGCCGTCCCACTCGACCTTCGTTTTTGGGAAACTGCTTATCGTCCGGGCGGGGGCGGTTCGTCGAACAGCATTTCCAGATCATCGGCCTCAAACCCGCCCTTGGGGCGCTCGACGAGCGTGAAGCGCCATCGCTGCCCGCGCCGTAGCTCAGTGAACCCGGCGCGCTCCGCCGCTCGGACGTGGACAAAGACCTTGGGCTGCTTGTCGTCACGAGAGATGAAGCCCCAGGCCCCACCACGGTCGAGGTATTTGATCGTTCCGGTCGGCATGATGCCTTCCTTTCGGGCCTAGCCCTCCTTGGCGCAGGCGAGGCACATCGTCGTCGCGGGCGCACGATCGAGGCGCTTGGCCTCGATTTCCTCACCACAGCGGACGCACCAGCCATAATCGCCGCTGTCGATCCGCATCAGTGCGGCGTCGATGCGGCTACATTCGGCTTGCCGGTGCCGCTGCGCCGCCAGTGCCATTGCCTGCACCTGCATGGCGTCGATCCGCGACAGGCGGCCGACGCTTTCCTGATCGAGCGTGACCGGGGCGCGCGTTTCCTCGGCCGCCGCATCATCGGCGACGAGCTGATCGCGAAGCGCCAGCAGTTGCCGACGCCGCGCATCAAGGTCCGGCGCGTCCCCGGCTATGTCAGCGTACCAACAGTACCGGGGCGCGAACGGTGCGGATCATCGTTGTCGTCGTGCTGCCGACGATCAGGGTGCGAAGCGGCGAGTGTCCATAGGCACCCATCACCAGCATCGCGCCGGGATGCGCCGCCATATGATCGCCGATCACCGCATCGACCTTGCCGTCACGCAGGACGGTTTCGGAACAGGCGGGCAGCGTTGCTGCCGCTGCGCCGAGCTGGTCGCGGTGTTTGCCATCATCCGGCCCCGCCATGACGAGGTGTACTGGCAAACCACCGAACAGCGGCGAGGTAGCGACATGACGGACAGCGCGGCAGGCGGCGGGGCTGTTGTCGAAGGCGATCACCACCGCGTCAGGTGCCTTGGCTTCGCGTGAGGCGATCAGCACCGGCTTGTCGCTGGCACGCACGACCCGTTCGACCTTGGAGCCGATATGGTCGGTCGCGAACTCGCCCGACGCGCCGCGCTTGCCGATGATGACCAATGCAGCATCGGCTTCACGCTCGACGATCGTCTCCACGATCCCTCCATGCAGGTGCATCGACGCGACCGTGATGCCCTGCTCCTTCAAGCGAGTGCCGCCTGCGTCCAGCAGGATGCGCCCTTCCTCGATGGCAAGACGCCCCGCCGCTTCCTCGATGCGGGTCAGCTCTTCCAGCAGCTCGCTTTTGACACCGAGGCCGATCGCGCCGCTATGATCGTTGCGCGATGCCACGGCATCCTTGCGCTGGACGACGTGCAGCAGCTCGACATCGGCCCCGAGCCGGGTAGCGGCCCAGGCCGCCAGATCGACGACGCTGGTCGCGTAGGTGGATGCGTCGATACAGGCCAATATGCGGTTCATAAGCCCTCTCCTCAGTGGGCGCCGAGCGCTGCTTCGGCGCCGGGCTTGTCATGGACGGCGAAGCGATCGACCATCGTCGCGCTCGCCTGATTGAGGCCGATGACCTCGACATGGGTGCCTTCGCGGCGGAACTTGAGGATCGCCTTGTCGAGGCTCCCCACCGCCGAAATGTCCCAGAAGTGCGCGGCGGTCAGGTCGATGACCACATTGTCCAGCACCTCCTTGAAGTCGAAGGCGTCGGCGAACCGCTCGGACGAGGCGAAGAACACCTGACCCGAGACGCGGTAGGTCCGCGTCCTGCCATCCGCGCTCAGCTCGGATGCCACGTCGAACAGGCGCTTGACCTTGCTGGCGAAGAACAGACCGGACAGGATCACGCCTGCGACCACGCCTTGCGCCAGATCGTGCGTCGAGACGACAACCAGCACCGTCACCAGCATGACAACCGACGACTGCCACGGATGGCTCTTGAGGTTCCTGATCGATCCCCAGGAGAAGGTGCCGATCGACACCATAATCATCACCGCGACCAGCGCCGGCATCGGAATGCGGGCGACCAGCGGCCCCAGTACGACGATCAGGAACAGCAGGAACGCGCCCGACACAAAGGTGGAAAGGCGGGTGGAGCCGCCCGACTTCACGTTGATGACCGACTGCCCGATCATGGCGCAGCCGCCCATCCCGCCGAGGAAGCCGGTCAGAAAATTGGCGATACCCTGCCCCTTCATCTCGCGGCGCTTGTTCGATGGCGTGTCGGTCAGATCATCGACGATCTGCGCGGTCATCATCGATTCCAGCAGGCCAACCGCCGCCATCGTCAGCGAATAGGGGAAAATGATGCGCAGCGTTTCCAGCGTGAACGGCACCTGTGGGATGCCGAACGCTGGCAGCGACGAGGGCAGCTTGCCCATATCGCCCACCGTGTTGACCTTGATGCCGGCATAGATCGAGACGATCGTCAGGATCACGATCGCGACCAGCGGCGACGGGATCGCCTTGGTCAGACGCGGGAACAGGTAGATGATCGCCAGGCCCGCCGCGACCATCGCGTAGGTTTCCCACCGGACGTTCGTTAGCTGGGGAAGCTGCGCGATGAAGATTAGGATCGCGAGCGCGTTGACGAAGCCGGTGATGACCGAGCGTGACACATACTGCATCAGCAGGTCGAGCTTCAGGAAGCCGGCGACGCCCTGGATCAGTCCCATGAGGATGGTGGCGGCAAAGAGGTACTGGACGCCGTGATCGCGGATCAGCGGCAGGACAAGAACCGCAATGGCGGCGGTTGCGGCCGAAATCATGCCGGGGCGTCCGCCCACGAGCGAGATGATGACGGCGATGGAGAAGGAGGCAAACAGCCCGACGCTTGGATCGACGCCGGCAATGATCGAGAAGCCGATGGCCTCCGGGATCAGCGCGAGCGCGACGACGATACCCGCAAGCACGTCGGCGCGCGGGTTCGAGAGCCATTCGCGTCGAAGCGAAGTAGCAAATGTCATGTAGAAACCTGATCGCAATAGCGAGGGGCGCACGCCGTCAGACGCGTTCAATCAACGATACTCGGAAGCGAGGCCCAAATTCGCTAAGGTTATCCCGGGGATAGGCGCCGGGCCGAGCCACCCGAATCAATCCGGGTCCGTCGAAGGCCTCTAGATAGTCACTGATCGGACCATATTGCAACTGCGAACATCAGCAGCCTGCATTCCCATAATACCATCCCATTCGGGACGGTCGCGGCCAGCGCGCTTCGACTGGTTCAGTCGTAAACGTATATCTGTGCCCGTTTTATGCGCCACCCGCTGTTCGCAAAAACCTTCCTTTCTGACGATCCTGCCGGCGGGCCATGACCGCAACGCATTTCTGCGGCCCGCCGCGTGTCAAAACTGTTCTGGAAACCCGCTTCGCAAAAGCGTCTGCCGGCGACGGGTTTGGAGAACCCACTGGCAGGGAGTGTGAGCACGACGCCCCGTTTGCAAGCAGCGCCGGATGATGGCGAGCACACTGGCAGATAATTCGAGCACGAGGCCATGCGCCAGTGGCAGAAAGGGTGAGCAGAAAATCGCTCCGTTTGCGAGCAGACGCCGCTACGATTGCAAGCGCCTACAGCTACGGAGTTACGGTCAGCGCGGCCCCGGTGTTGAGGTTAGCATTGTAGTTGCAGCTAGACCCGAAATTCACCGAATTGAAAAAGAACGACGTTGACACATTGCCCTCAAGGCGTCCATCGTCGTCATTGGAAGGCGGCGGGCGGTCCATCCCTTCAAGCTATCGCACATCTCATTCGCTGCAAAGGGCAGAGGCATCGGAGATGGCTGTTTCGGTGAGCAGTTTGAGCTGTGCCAGCCAGATGCAGCCGCGATTGCGCACGTCCGGAATTCGATCCTCTGCAATCAGCCGGTTCACCTCGTCAAAGCTAAACGCAGCGCGGCCAATAAACTCCTCGTCGCTGTCGCAACTGAGCGGCTCACATTCCGAAAGGTCGGTTGCGAGGAAGTAATAGTTCCGCCCGGTCATATGGACGCTGTTGACGTGGGCACTGATCATTTGGAAGGAGCCGGCATCCAAGCCGGCTTCCTCGCGAAGTTCCCGACGGGCGGCCTCTGTAGGTGTTTCACCGGGGTTGATCGCGCCCGAGGGCACTTCATAGGTCGTTCCGAACAAATGGCGGCTCTGCTCAACCAAAACAATTTCGCCGTCTCCGGTGATCGCCACGACAAGCACACCCTCACCGGTTTCTTCGACGATCTCGCGTTCGACGATACCGGTGCCAAGATCCACCTCGTCGATGCGTACCCTGACAAACTGGCCATCGTAGACAGTCCGGCTACGCAGCAACTCATGCGGCATGGGCGGTTTCCTTGTTCATCGAAACGATTGCTTCCTGTAGTCGTGGATTCTTTCCAATCACGCCATCTTCTACCAAAGCGATGACTTGCTGTACCAGCTTCGAACGCTTGCCGACGAAAGTTTCGGTAATGTCGCGTAGGTTTGCGCCACCGTTGTGTGCGAGTCGACTGGTAACGGCCTCGATGAATTCCATTTCCAGCTCGCGAAAGCCAAATAGGCAATTCTCGACCTGGCGAGAGGCTGACGTTGCGACGCCGCCCGGTCCTAGGAGGAGGGTCTGGGACGCGACCTCGCCCTTCAGGCCGAACATGAAGACATACATGTCTTCCACCCAACGATCGGCTAGTTCAGCGACGCGCTGCACATTCTCATCCTCGAAGCGCGCCTTGAAAAAGACGAGGTCGTCGGTTGCTTCTTCTAGGAGACCCCGTTGGCGGGCGAGCTTTAGATAAGGAGATCCGGCCTGTACGCGCAGGACACTCAAGGGGTTAGTGATCTTGCGGTACATGCCGGTGCGACGCAGGAAAGCGATGTTCTCCTGCAACTCGGTCAGTGACATTGCCGGGTCAATTGGGATGTAGCCGGCGACAGCGTCGATCCCCAGTTCATGGAGGATTTCGAGAGCTTTGTAATTCCCTTCGACACTGACCTGCTTGCCGTATCTGCGCAACTGCGTGGGCGAGCCAGACTCCATTCCGATGAACACGCGCTCCAACCCGGCCTCGGCCAACTCGACCATGATTTGGCGCAGGCGACGGTTGCGATCGACAAGTTCGGCATCGTCCAGTCGCTCGCCTTTGATGCTTAAGCGTTCCCGCCAGATATGGTCGGCCCGGGTCGAGATAGAGAAGCGAATATTTAGCCGAGCCTCCTTAATCAGCCGCGCGATTTTCGCCGTCCGCTCCGGGTCGCCGCCGAAATCATCGTCTGTGAAGCTGACCGCTCGGATTCCGCGGCGATCCAGTTCGATCAGATCGGCGATCACGCTTTCCGGGGAAATGCCACCGTCGAAGCCGCCGCCATGCAGGTCTCGGATCGAGCAGAAGGTGCAGTTGAAATCACAGCCGCGCGATGCTTCCGCCCAAACCATTCCACCGAGTTCCTTGTGGACCCGCTCGGAGGTAAGGCGCGCGGGGAGGAAGCGCTGCGCGAGCTTGAGACGTTGTGCCGGCGTCGCAACTAGTTCTCCGCTTTCATTCCGGAAGGCAATGCCGGGGACACTGGCGAGGGAGCGCTCGCCACGCACATAGTCCACCAGGGCGGCGGTTGCATTCTCGCCCTCGCGGACTACCATGATCACTTGCGGAAATTCCTCAAGCAGGGCCGCGGTCGCGAAGGTCGGAACGACACCGCCTAACACGAGAAGGGGGCCCGTACCTTCGTCATAACGCAGCGGGAGCAACAAGCGCATCAGGTTACGAAGTTGGTCGAGCGCCCCGATCTTGACCGAGATACCGACAAGACTCGGCCGGTCCCTGGCCACCTTCGCTGCGATTGCGCGCGCGCTCTGATCGAGCTGAAGATCGATGTGGTCGATGGCGATCGTGGTCCCGAAGGTGCCAATTAAATGCCCGGCAATTGCCTCTGGACCCAAGGACTCGCTGATTGCGCCGCCATGCTTGTTGGAAAAGGTCGAGACGAGCAGCACGCCGGTGGGTCGCGCGCCATCATGGAAGAGATAATCAGAATCGCGTCGTGCGTACGTCGAGAAGAACATGGACCTCTCCATTCCAAAAGGGCACACGAACTCATCCGCCGACAGGGTGCCGGCGTCCTACCTCGCGGCCCGTTCCTTGTTGGTTGCGCCTAGACCTCCATCTCTCTTGGCTCGACCGTACAGAGCGTGATGGAGCGCATCGTCGCCGCGGTGCCGTGATCAGTGAGATCGGTGAGGAGCGGTGTAACGGATATATAGCGCTCCTGAAGGGCGGCGATGTCTGTTCCCTGTTCTGAACAGGGAAGGTCTTCATGGAAGCACATCCAGTAATAGCTGTTGCCCCGCGGATCGGTGCGGCGGTCGATATTCGCACATGACGTTCGGTTGAATCCCTGGCGGGTCACCATGATGCCTGCGACCTGATCGTGACGGCAGTCGGGGAAATTGACGTTGAAGAGCTTGCTGGGGCTGTCCAAGAGAGACCGAACTAGGTCAGCGCCGTAAGTGGTGCTTGGTGACCAGTCCGCGACATGATCGGTGCCAAAACCCGGGAGCGCCTGACTCAAGGCGATCGAGCGCACTCCAAGCATGGCGGCTTGAATCGCCGCGGCGACCGTGCCCGAGAGCGCTATGTCTTCTCCTATATTCTGGCCGCGGTTAATGCCAGAGATCAGGAGATCGGGTGGTGCTGAGCGCATGAGGTCAAGCAGCGCGATCCGCACACTATCCGTCGGTGTTCCCGCGACCGAATAGCTGCGCTCGCCGCGCTGACGGACGCGGACGGGGACCGTCAAGGTCAAGGCGCGACTCGCGCCGGACTGTTCATATTCAGGCGCTATCGTCCACACGTCGTCGGTCAGGCGGGCGGCGAGACGCTCGAGGAGACGGAGACCTTGCGCGTCGAATCCGTCATCGTTGGTCAACAGGATACGCACGCATTTGCTCCAACAGGTCGCAATTGGCCATCGGAGCAGATGCTATGCAATATGGAGACTATATCGAAGCTTATATGCCAAATATATGGCATCTATATCGGAGATATTTTGTCATCCTCGGTGTAGAAGGCGCGCAGGATCCTGCCTGCGGAACGCTTGCGTCGCGCATGATAGTTGGTGAGTAGCTTGCGCAGTTTCGTAATATCGTCGATAGCAAAGGCGCTCATCATCTCCGTTAGCTCCAGATCAAGGTCGGACAGAATCTGTGCTTCGACGAGGCGGAGCGGGTGCAACCGGGCGTTCGCCCAACGCATGGCCAGCGCGTGTTCCCGATTATCGGATCGGCGCGCAATCGCGGAGAATAGTGCGGCAGTCGGCGTTGCAGCGTCGTCATCCGCATTGTCGAGGCTTTGTTCGGTCGGCGGTTGCCGCCGCCGCTGACGTCGCAACGCGGCGGACAACAGGTCCGACGTCCAATCATAGAGATCCTGCAGGGCGGGTTCGTCGAGATGGGGGATGTAGAAGCCTTCGCCAGGTCCGGTCGCGACGAGGCCTTCGCCGATCAGGATATGGAGGGCATCGCGCACGGGCGTGACACTGCTCCCAAACTCCTCGGAAAGTTCCGAAGGATCGAGGCGTGTTCCAGGGCGATAGGCACGCTGCGTGATTCTGCGGCGAAGGGCGTCGTAAACGCGCTCAGAAGTCCGACCGGAGGTCATCTCAACCTCGTGCATCTGGGAAGAACCAGCGCGACGCGCTTAGGGCGACACGCGCGAAGACGGTGAATGGAGACCGCCTTCGACCTCATGGGGATTGCGCGAATGGCTGGCGAACGGACTTATCGAGGGGGCTCGGACGAATTTTAAAGCAAAACATACGTCGATATTCGCGATACGCGGGCAAAAAACCAGCCTGAATACCGTGGCTTTCTTAAATCAACCGTCCTCGCCTCCGACGATGAAGGCCCATGCCTCATCCTCGGCGCACAGCCTTCAGTAGGAACCACAAAGCCGGATGTGGACGCATCAGCATCGGGAACCTGATGCATTGCGGTGGCGATTAACCGAAAAACAGGTGATTTGCGAAGCCTGAGCGGCCTGCTGGCGCTAAGCGTATATCTGGGTCCGTTCTATGTACCGCCCCCTTTTAAGCCGCACGCCGTAGATAGCACCAAGATCATCGGTCTTGACCAACGAGCGACAGGCCCTTGCGCCAGAGGGCAGCAACAGCGCCGGAACTATTCCCTAGCGCTTGGGTTTTTGATATAGGTTCGGCAATGCCAACTGTCCTGCGCATAGATGGCCTGCGGGTCGTGATCTATCCGAACGATCATCGTCCCGCTCACGTCCATGTTAAAGGGGCGGACGGCGAGGCGGTTTTCATCCTGCATTGCCCCGGTGGTCCACCGGAGTTGCGGGAAAGCTACGGTTTCAAACTGCCGGCGCTGGGCGGCATCAAGGATGCCCTACAGGCGGCGCTGGCAGCCCTCTGCGCGGAATGGAGTGCTATTCATGGCAGTTACTAAACAGGAGTTCGATCACGCCGAAAAGCGCATGGCGGAACTGCGCGCCGCTGGCCATGCCGTCTCGGCGCGCTACGATCGCCGCCGCGCGCGTGTGGTGGTGGCGCTGAATACGGGTGTCGAGCTGACATTCCCGGCGCGGCTCGCCGAAGGCTTGGCCGACGCGCCGCCTGATGCGCTGACCGACATCGAGGTCAGCGCTGCCGGGTTGGGCCTGCATTGGCCTAAGCTCGACGCCGATCTCTACGTACCTGCACTGTTGCAGGGCGTTTTCGGCTCGAAGCAATGGATGGCGCAGCAGCTAGGCGCGCAAGGTGGCCGATCGCGCACTGCGGCCAAGGTCGCGGCTGCGCGGGCCAACGGCCGCAAGGGCGGCCGCCCAAGGAAGTCGGCCAGCGGCTAACGGGATCACCCATGCGGGCCGCGCCGACCCAGCGACGTGCGGCCGATTTAGCTCTTGTACATAGCGGCGGCCTAGCGGGCGTTGCGGCCTGTCGCCGGCGACAGGCCTAACAGATAGCGCCGAAAGCGTCCGAACAATCAGATCCTCCGTCATTTTAATTGCCCGAGCGGCTTCGCGACACGTCCGCATAAGGTTTGCGGCTGCACTGGCTGCACCGAAGTCGCGCGATCAGCTCGTATATGCGGATATCGAAAGGAATGCGGCGCGAGCGGGCGAAGTCACCCAGCGGGGCGACGATGCGGCGACCGCAAGCGCACTGGATGCGCAGATAGCAGCCTTGCCGATACCAGATAGGATCGATGGGCTTGGGGCGGTTGTAGTTCGCAGCCATTGGGCGCTTATGCGCCATGCGGAACAGGAGGGGAACGCGCCGCGCGCACGCCGGTTATTGGATTGGCAAGGGAAAAGGGCTATATAGGCAATGCTTCGTGTGCTGATTCATTTCACACACCTACCTGAACCCGCCGTGCTGTCACACGGCGGGTTCAAACATTTAGGGCGGGCAGCCCTGTCAGACCACCCGCCCCGCTGGATCAGCCCTTATCGGACTTTCCCAGCTTCACAATTGCGATCACGAGCGCGACGGCTGCGATCGTCAATTGAGCTGCTTCATATGCTGTCAAATCACATCACCTCCTTTGAGCGAGAGGATTTGCGAAGGGCCGCTGTCACAGTCCCTCGCCCTCGCTCGATGAGGGCTATACAACGGATCGGCGAGAATGCGCGCGAAGCGCTTCACATTTTCGTGAAGCCGTTGGATGATCGCCGGCGACCGTTGATGAAAAGGGGAAGCTATGGGCCTCGTATCGCAGGTTAGCGCCGATGACCGGGAAAACGCATGGCGAATAGTCCGTCATCGCGAGATCATGGAACGACTGATTCCGCTTTGGGCCGTGCTTGGCGTGGCGCTGGTGCTGATGGGCGTGGACCTGAGCGGGCGTCTGCTGTGGACGCTGCCGATGATCGGATATGTCTTCGGGGTGATGGCGGTCGATCACGGCCCTGATTACCGCGCCGCGAATTATTGGGTGCCGGTCCTGGGAAGTCAAGCGGCGGCGCTGCTGCCTCTAATCGCCGGATTCTAGATCTTTCTGGAGTGGTGGCAGCTGCCACCGCTCCACGCGCGTCAAGCTCTGCCCTCGAAGCGGGCGATCAGCTGTTCCGCTACGGAAGTAATTTCGGCGGGGTCGGCGGTTTGAGTGCAATCGCCGCCTACAACAGCGCCGAGCGTGCCGCCGTCCAGTTGGACAACGTGGACACGCCACACGTCGCGCCGGAGTTCGTATTGATCGGGAAGCGGCCTCTGCATGATTTCATGAAACACCAGGTCAACCCATTGGCGCGCGTCCGGATCAGAAGACGCATCGGCGTAGTCGGCGCGGCTCGCCATGACGCTGTATCGGTCGCCCAGCATGAATTGACGTTCGCGCGCGCGCCGGTCCTGCTCGATCCGCGTGACGCGATCATTTTCCGCCCGCTTCATGGCCTGTTTCATCCTAACATCATCGGCGCTGCGCGTCAGCGCCGCCATGATGTTAGGGACGCGCGCGGGCATGTAATGCCCCGCGCGCTCGGCCGCCTCGATGACAAATTGCAAATCGCTGATCTCAGTGGGGGAGAGGGTGACGCGAACGGCGCTCGCCGTGTTGCTGATTTTCATGGCTGCGGCTCCGGCTCTTCCTTCGCCTTGTAGGCGGCAAGGCCGATCCATGATCCGTTGTCGCCGCGAAACTGGCGCACAACATCGCCACCGTCCCAATGGCCGGTGAAGATGCCGCGCCGGTTGATGCCGCCGACGGGGCGCGTGCGCGCCGCCAGAAGGCGGGCGCGGCGCGTGTCTCGATCTAGGTGGCGCATGGGTTGCATGGTCAATCCTTCCTATTCGCTGGCGGTGTCGAGTTGCGTGCCGATCTCGTCGGCGTCGAAGTCTTCAAGGGCTGAAATCGCGCTTTCCAGTTCGGAAACTGCGGCGTCCATCGCCTGCGCGCGTTCGCTGTCTTCAAGGCTGGGTGGCAGATTTTCGCGGGCGGCCTGCTCGTCATCTTTGACGGTTTCGAGCATGTCGCGCGCCTCATCCAACAGGGCTTTGCCCTTGTCGATCAGCACGCGGGCGGCGGCGATCTGCTTGCGGCGTTCGCGGTTCATGCCTCTGTCCTCACGTCGCCGCTGTCGATCTGGAATCCTGCGCGGGCCAGCTCGTCACAAAGGGCGCGCTGCCGATCCTCGCGGGTGCCGCTGGTGGCGATATAGCTGCATCGGCCCCAATGGAACGCAAAGCCTGCGCGTTTCAAGCATCCGCGAAACCGCTGGTGGGTGCGGTCGCTCCAATCCAGTGTCCCCGCATAGTTGCGGAATGCGGCGACGGCGCAGACGGAACCATAATTCTCATCACGCCAGCTAAGCTCGATAATCGGGGGCGATTTAGTCATGATGGCCTCCCTCAATATTCGCTGGTTAGGAGAATGGTGAGCACGCGGGTTGTGGCATCGGGATTCCACGGTTCAGCGCTGCCAAATTCAAGATCGCGGTCGTAATAGTCGAACTTCCACATGACCGAGAGGGCTGGGCGTGCGCTGTCGTCGGTCCAGCGGGTATGCCATTGGCCGATCACGTCGCGATAAAGGAAACCGGCGTCATGCTCGCCGTGAGGGTCGTTGTCGGGTGTGAAATCCTCAAAACCCTCAATCATCTTGAGAATGTCGTTCTGCGTATTCTCGTCCAGCGCCGCGATGCCTTGCGTAATCACGGTGCGACAAGTCACGCCCATCGTTCGCCGCGCAATGTCGTTCAGCGCCGCAACGGTGGCGATCTGGTCAGTTGTCGCTTCCATTTTCCTCACTCCTTTAGGCGAAGCCGCTGCCTGCGGCCTGCGGCTCTGACCCGCTGGCGAAGCGCGGGATGGGGAGGGGGAAGCAAAATCGATGGGAGTGGTGCGGGCGGCGCGACTAGGGAGGCCCCGGCGCGCGAGCGCGCCGGAACTGGCCGAACTTGTCGGGCAACCCGGTCCTGTCGATTATGCTTCGGGAACGAAAGGGCGGGTGCCCTTGGTGTTCCCCCGGTGGCAGCTGCCACCACTGACGGGGCGCGGCCCTGGGCCGCTCGATCCTATGTGGCAGCTGACAGACTACTAGGCGCGCGGCCCTGGCCGCTCATTTTCAGCGCTCGCGGTCCTTTGGTTTCTCGGCGGTCGGCGTCGGTGATTTGCCTTCGCGCAATGTAGCGGCGACATGGGCCTTTGCGCTTTCGACGATCTGCGCCAGCTGTTCCTTCGATGCACCCCGCTCGGTAGCTGTCGCGACGCGCTTATCAATGGCGAGCTGGAATTGCGCGAACCTGGCATCGGCGCGGTTCTGCTCAGGCGAGTTTTTCTCGAATTGTGCAGCAAGGCGTAGATCAACCTGACTGACGCCGGGAGGCATGACTTGCAGACGTAGCGCGCGATCGGCGGCCTGAATGTCGCGATCGGTCATTTTCGAAAGGAAATCTGCGGCGCCCGCGCTGATGGCGCGGACTCTTTGCAGCGGGTCCATGCCCTCGGACCAATTGACTTCGATCTGATGATAGCGGCGTTGCTCAATCAGCTGAAGGTGGTGCATCGGCCCTTTGGGGTCGCGGAAAAAGGCAAGCTCCTGCGCTGAACGCGCGGCCAGCTGGCGCATGTCGGCGGACGTTTCCGCGATCCGGTTAAGCTGCTCATGCTGCCGCGACGCCACGGTTTGCGCAGTAGGTAGGTAACGGCTGATTTGATCCTTGGCCTGCTCGATACTCATTGCGCGTCGTTCGCCAACTGGCATGAGAGATTCCATCGAGGGCGGAAACGCGATGCCCGCTGGCCCACGCGCTGGCTCGACGCGGTTCTGTTCGAGCGGCATTGCATCACGGATGACTTTGGCGAGGGAGGCGTGATTTCCGGTATGGAAGCTGTCGCGGCTCGCCTCCATCCAGTCCTTCGGCCCCATTGCCTGGATCGAGACGAATTTTTCGGCCGCAAGGGAATGCAGCTGCAAGTGCAGCCGCATGGTGCGACCATTGCCCTCACGGAACGGATGAACGGCATTTAATTCGGAAATATGCCGCCCCATGGTATCGGCAAAGCGATCACGATCCATCGACTTGAGGGTTTGGAGGTCGGGCAGCTGCTTAAATTCGTGCTCCATGCTGCGGGCAATGAAGTGCGCTCGGGCAAAGGTGCTGCCGGGTTTGCTTATGTCCACAGTCCGAAAGCGCCCCGCCCAATCATATACGTCCTGAAACAGATGATTGTGCAGTTCGCGATACTCGCGCGCGTTCGTCGCCGGCGCGGCGCGCTGCACGACCAGCTCGCCATGTCGGACAACCGAGAAGAAAGCTTCTCGCTCCTTGAGGATATTATCGTCGCGGATTCCCAGCTTGTTCCGAAGAACGTCGCTGTTACGCCAGGTGTAAGGGTCGCTCACCTGTCATGCAGCGAGTTTCTGGCGGGACATAACATCACGGTTGTAGTCCTGCGCCAGACCAATCGCCACATCGACGGGAATTTGGGTTTCGACCAACAGCAAACAAAAAGAGTGGTCATCCGAAACCAATTCAAGTCCTTCAATCTTGCAATTTGCGATTGCCTCGCAATAAGCTGTCATCACGCCAGGAATGTCTTCCTGCCGACGCGGCTCATATCCCATCGCCTTGATGCGATTCCTGTAGGTGTCGATGATATTTTCCATTTTGCACCTAAAAACGACCTGCTCCCAGCCATAGTTAACATGTCGGGATTTGTATATAAACCACATTGAGTAGCCCCCATATTTCACCTTCCTGAAATGGGACGCCGCGCTTGCGCGGCGTCTCGTGCATTTTGCGGGGCGGGCATATCAATCCGCTTGGTCGGTCATCATCGCCAACAGGTAGTCGGCGGCGTTCTGTGCCTCACGGGCAGCCTCGAAAATGGCGCGCTTGTCATTGCGGAGCGCGGTCAACCAGTGCTCGATATACGCGGCATGATCTTCGCGTTCCTCGACCTTGAAACCGACAATCGCACCGATGAACGATGCGCCCAGCTCGGCCACAAGTTCGTCCCTCGCATAGTCGGCGCGGCTCGTTGAAATCAGGGTTTTCCGGTTGAGGCGGCTTTCATGCCCTGCATGATGCACGGCTTCGTGTGCAAGCGTGGCATAGTAGTCGTCGGCGGAATGGAACGCTTCGAAAGCGGGCATTTGGATATAGTCATCGCGGGTGTGGTAATAGGCTTGCGATCCGCCGATGCGAACGGTTGCGTCGATGCGAGAGAACATCACTTCAAGTTCTACGTCGCGGGTTTCGGGATTGGTAATGATCGGAGCGGGCGCGGGGTATTTGCCGTCCAGTCCCTCGACCTGATCGGCATTGAAAACCGTGTATCGTTTCAGGAACGGAATGGCGCGCTCGTCGTCCGTCTCGGAGTCCTTCACGACAAGCTTGTTGGCATAGACAACGGTGGTTCCCTTGCTGCCCTTCCTGACATTGCCGCCCAGCTCCAACGCCTGTTTGAAGGTCAGCCAATAGGGCGAGGCGAAGCCCTGACGCATGGCGCTGGCCCAAAGGCTGAGGACGTTGATCCCACGATAGGCGACCCCATTGTGCCGGAGCGGAATCGTCGGCCCACCGCTCCACGGCTTCACCCAAGGCTTGGTCCCCGCTTCCAGCATCGCAAGAATATCGTCGGTGACAGCCTGATAAATGTCGATCCGGTTCGTTTCCTTAGCCATTTTCCTCACTCCTTTAGGCGAAGCCGCTGCCTGCGGCCTGCGGCTCTGACCCGCTGGCGAAGCGCGGGATGGGGAGGGGGAAGCAGAATCGATGGGAGTGGTGCGGGCGGCACGGCTAGGGAGGCCCCGGCGCGCGCGAGCGCGCCGGAACTGGCCGAACTTGTCGGGCAACCCGGTCCTGTCGATTATGCTTCGGGAACGAAAGGGCGGGTGCCCTTGGTGTTCCCCGGTGGCAGCTGCCACCACCGGCAACGCGCGGCCCTGGGCCGCTCGATCCTATGTGGCAGCTGACAGACTACTAGGCGCGCGGCCCTGGCCGCTCATTATGGCGGCGGGTTGCATGATTTTGTGTGGAATCTAAACCAGTTGTCAGATGAAACAGCAGGTGGATCAGAAATGGAGTTCGTTCGCAGAATATTTGGGGCCGTAGAGCCACGCTACCTCATCCGGGCCTATATTTTTGGCGCTCTGTTCTTCGCCTTCATGATGGCGCTAGGCCCGAAAACCCCGTTCCTGATTATCTATTTTCTGATCTGCACGGCACTATTCCCGTTTGCCAAGATGGTTTGGGACACGGCAATGGATACGATGCGCGGCAACACGATATTCGTCATGCCAGCGCTGATCCTGATCGTGCTCAAGCTGTTCATCAACATGATGCTGTGGTGCTTTGCGCTGTTCGTCGCACCCATCGGAATTTTCTTCCTCAACAGGCGCATTCGCTAATCGCAAAGGCGGGGCGGTGGCAGCTGCCACCGCCCCCAAGTTTGCGGGGAGCGCGGGAGTGAAGCGCGCTCCCCGTGCCGTCATGCCGCTTGGCTTTCGCTATCGGCGGCATCGGGCAAGGCAGAGGGTCGAAGGGCGGGGGGCAGGATGCGCCGCCCCGCAAGGCGCTCGTTGACCGTCACGGCAAGGTCAGAGCGCTTCATGGTCTGGCAATTCTCTACAGCGTCGTTGCCGCAACCTTCGGCCAGCAGCTTCAAGAGCGTGGCCTTGCTAAGCTGGTCATAGAATACCTGATTAGGTTCCCACTTGTCGGCCATGTTGATCTGCGCGGCTCCGACGATCTGCGCCAGCTGGCGGTCGCGGTCGCTGTGGAACGAAAGGCTCGTGATCTGCGAGGCAACGCAGTAGGCCAGCAGCCGCAATTTCGCTTCGCTGTCCATCTGGCGCATGTCGTCCAGCGTGGGTGTTTCGGCCAAGCGGTCAAGATCGGCCCTTGCGATCTCGTCAATGTCGGCAATCGTGGAATGGCCCATGACCGCATCGTCAACATGGAAGCGGTTCTTCTCGGCAGTGATTTCGGCGGCCTGTTGCCACGAATAAGCGTTGCCGCGAACCTGTCCCAAAAGGCCCGTCAAGAGCACGTCCAGCGCCAGTTCCGGGTCGCTGGCAAGGGCTTCCCGAACCGCCATCGTGCGGATGCCGCCCAGCTGATCCATGACTTTCTGCGAGTAGTCGGGGCGGGGAGGCTTGGGGCCATCGGCGGTGCCCTTGGCGTTGCGGGTGAACGCAACCTGTTCGATACCGTCATGGCCGATGAAGACGATTAGGGAGTGCTCGGCCTTCTGCTCGGCAGTGAAAACGCGGCAAGCCGATATGATAGCGTCCTGCTTGCGGGTCAGGGCGCGCAACTCGTCGTCATAGTCGTGCTCGTCCTCGTCCACCTCGCTTTCCCGCTTGGCGATTGCCGCCTCGATCTCGACCAGCTGCGCGGTTTCTTCCTCGGTCGGATCGCGCTCGCCAGCGGGTTCCAGATGGCCGCGCATCCAGTAGGAATCAGGCCGGTAGAGCTGCCCTTCCGCATCGCGCCAGCCATCTTCGCGCGCCGCCTTGGCGATGGCGTCGAGCCGATCTTGCACAAGGTCCATGACAAGGCCCGCATCATCGCAGTAGCGACGTTCTCCGAAAAGATCGGTCGTGAAGGTGCCGCCTGCGGCGCAATAGGCTTCCTCGCCTACAATGCGAAAATGCTTGTCGGTATCGGCAACCTTCTCCTGGGTGAGCATGGCGCGGATTTGGTGGGCGTTGTCGCCGGTGCGCTTGAAAACCTCAAGTTGGCGGTCCTGATCGTCGGTCAGCGCGAAAGCCTGCGCCGCGCCCATGCCGATTTCGTCTTTCTGGAAGGCTTTGAGAATGGTCGGGTGCAGCGCCGCCAGCTTCAACACGCGGCGGACATAGGCGGGGGAAACGCCGAACGATGCTGCAACATCGTCAACGTCCTTGCCGCTGTCGATAATCGCCCGATAGGCTGCGATGGCATCTGCGGGGTGCATGTCCTCGCGCTGCGCGTTCTCGGCAAGCGAGATTTCCAGCGCCTCGTCCTTGCTGCGGATTTCAACGGGAACCTCGAAAGTGCCGGGGATGGCCTTTGCCTTCTGCAACAGCTTCAAGGCCCGGTAGCGCCGCCCTCCGGCGCAAATCCTGATCTTGCCGTCTTCGTCATAGCCGATCAGGTTTTGCAGCACGCCCCGCGCCTGAATGTCGGCTGCGAGGGCTTCGATTTCCTTGGGCTTCACCTTCCGCACGTTGAGATCGGAAAGCGCCAGCTTGTTCAGTTGGATGGTCTGGATGGTCATTTTTCACTCCTTTAGGCGAAGCCGCTGCCTGCGGCCTGCGGCTCTGACCCGCTGGCGAAGCGCGGGATGGGGAGGGGGAAGCAAAATCGATGGGAGTGGTGCGGGCGGCACGGCTAGGGAGGCCCCGGCGCGCGAGCGCGCCGGGACTGGCCGAACTTGGCGTGCAACCCGGTCCTGTCGATTATGCTTCGGGAACGAAAGGGCGGGTGCCCTTGGTGTTCCCCCCGGTGGCAGCTGCCACCACTCTGGCAACGCGCGGCCCTGGGCCGCTCAAACTATCGCGTTCGCTTTAAGAAGGAGAACCAGCGGCGGCGTAGGGGCTTTGCGACAATGGGGGGATCGACATTATCTGCGCCAGCTTCATTCCATAAGGCTTGCCAGCGTTCCGATTCGGCGCGGAGAGCTGCGGCTCGTTCATCAATCGCCCGCAAGCGTCTATGATAATCGTGAGGGGACCTGCTCATGAAATCGCTGTGCGCTTGAATGGATAATGGATGGTGGTGTTCCAAGGTTAATGACTGAATTGTCAACGCAAAGCATGAGGGTGCGAGATCAAAACCCGGAGAGCGCGAATCCCGCGGCTATCGAGCCAACCAGGGCGATCAGGAGAACGACACGTCTCGGCGCTGCACTGAGGGTGATGGTCGCGCCGGCACAGGCCCATAGCAAGGTGGCGGTGGGACCGGCCCGGTAGATCAGGAAGCCGATATAGCTGTTCGGTAGGAACTGCGGATAATCGACGATCAGGCGCGCGACGATACCGCCGCCTGCGAGAATGAGCGCGGCGATCAGCCACGCCGCGATTGCCTCGGCGCGCGGCGATGCCCTTTGCCTGGGCGCGGCCTGCATCGTCGTTCGCGTCGCATCAGTCATGCTGATCTTCCCTTCCAGCCCTGACCGTCACCCGAATGGGCGGAGACGGCTTTGCTGGCTCCGTGGAGCCGCGCGGCGTAGCCGTGTGGTGGAGTAGGGCAGGTTCCCGGCTCCGATCACTTGCACTTGTTCGGCAGCTGGCCCCTCTCGATCGCCAGATTCCGCATCGCCTCGTAATCGACACCCCAAAGCCCTCGCCGCTCATCGGCTGCGTCTTTCATGAAACGGGCGTAGGCCAGCCCTGAATGTTGCCTGTAATCAACGGCATATCCATGGCGCACCATTGTTGCCGAAACAGATGCCCCATTCGACCGAAACCGGCACGACAGGTTAGACCGGCCCCAGCTTGTCCGCCGCGTGTTGCATATCGGCTCGACCGTCAGCTTTTCGTCCTGAAAATCGCTCGTGCAATCCATGCCGCCATTTTGCTTCACCAGCTCCTCCAGATAGAGCTGCGCTGCGATCTTGGGCACATTGCCCTTGCCGTCCTCATCCGGCGCATCAATTCCCGACAACCGCACGCGCTTTTTTTCGAGCGTTTCGAGCGTATCGCCGTCGATTATGCGCGGGTTCTCGACGTGGATCGAAACTGGCTCGCTATTCCTTGCGTGCATCTGATTGAACAGCGCACCGAAGGCGAAAACAGAGAGAATTGGCAACGCGATTTGCTGATTTCGCGGCCATTTTTTGAAACCTCGGATCAGCACCTGGCTCTCTCCTGAAGAATGTCGTTCCAGTCCATCGGCGCCGGGGCTGGCGGGAGGATGATTTTCAGTTCGCGGTCGTTGGCGGTGAGGTGGTCGCGCGCGTCCTCTATGGCCTGTGCCGCTTCCTGGCCGTGTTGCGAGTAGATGACGATTTTGCGGATGCGTTCGGGGATCGCGATCAGGCCATAGCGGCGAATGCCGCCCGCGCCCCACACCTTGAATTTCCCGTCACTAAGCTGGGTGACGGAAACGGCTTCCTCGAAGCCTTCCGCGAGGCGCAGAACATCGCCGGTTGGCTGGCCGCCGATCCGCATGGCGGCGTGTCGGACCAGGCCGAGCGTCAATTTCGCCTCGCGCAGCGCGGCATGGTAGCGTTTCTCGCCGGTTGCTGGATCGAGCAAGATCCGCTGCACGGCAATGATGCCTTCGTCGGCCTCGAACGGCACGAGAAGGGCAGGATGCTCTTCGCGGGCATCGGGCGGACCAACGATGCAGCGCGGAGCGAAGCGAACCTTGAGGCCGGTGGGGTCGATCGCGCGCGAACGGAGATAGCGTTCAGCTGGGGTGTTCGCGATCGGCACGGCGGAATCCCAAAGTTGCAGGGCAAGCTTCCGGCGCGAGGGTTCGGGCGCGCGATCGACCGTCTCGCCGCTGGTGTGGCGATTGATTTTGCGGCTGTTGAGCGCGGACCATACGGCTTCCTGGCTGCAACCGGCCCAACATTTGAACAGGACGGCCTTCTTGCCGGGGGTGACTTGGAGCGACGGATTGCGGTCGTTGTGGGCTGGGCAGCAAACCATGCCATATGAGCCGCGCCAGTGGCCGCCCATATCCGCTACGATCTGACGTGCGCGTGCTTCGACGTCCATCTGCATCGAACTTCTTTCGTCAACGGTATCCCGACATTGGGATTTATACACATTTCACGGAGGCGGGCAAACGGTCGGGATATATGTCAATATCGCGTATGGCCCGACCAGGGCCATTCAATATAAATATCTCCGCTGGTTATCTTCACTTGCGGATGACTCACGTTCTTTCGCCTCAATCGCTTGGCCCAGGCTGGCGAGAATGTCCGCCAGCTCGCGCTTGTCCCGCTCTTCGCGGGTTAGCTCCCATAGGGGCAGCTGATCCCTCATGCGCTCCATGTCGCGCGCCGCCTCGATCTGGCGATATTGTTCGCAAGCGGGGGCTGGATCGGCCGCGACGCCGCGACGGCGGCGAGCAGCGAAGATTTTCGAGAGGAAGGCGGGGAAGAGGAAGCGATAGGCGTTCGTGGCCTGCTTGATGCGCGGGCCAGCGCCTTGCGCTTCGTGGTCGGGAACCGGCTCGTAGCGCCTGAACCAGTCGATAATTCGCGCGTCTTTGAGACGCGAAAGCGCCTGAACGACGCAATTCTTGCTGAGGCCGGTTCCATCCATGATCGTGTGAAGACTGGGGAACAGCGCGCCAGTGCTATAGTCGATGACGCGGGCCAGGAACTCGATGATCTGGATGCCGGCCTGTCCGATAGCTCCGTTGCGAATGCGCGGTGTGGTTGTCCGCCGCTGCGCGAGCGTTTGCCGCTCGTAGAGCTTTGCGGCTTCGATCATCTCGCGCATCTGGCGAGCATTGCGGATCGGTGTGTAAGCCTTGGCCCGCTTTTCGTGGCCTACGGCGATGCTGCCGGCCCAGACTTTGACGCGCGGTTTTTCGGCACGCGCAAGCAAGGCGCGGTCGATCGTGGCGAGGCCGGTGCTACGCAGCACGGCGCCTATGGAAGTGGTCAT